>JACQZD010000213.1 GCA_016207865.1 Nitrospirota bacterium | reverse complement strand
GAATATTACTCAACAAAGGATGACTCATGGAAGGATGAATGGGATTTCGGCGAAACCATCCCGAGGCAGATCCGGGTAACGCTTTCATACTTCCATCCTTTTCTGATTACAATACCGTTATGGGTAAAAGAAACACAGACGGAACAGCAGTTATAAGTTATAAGTTATAAGTTAAAAGTTAAGAGTTGAGAGTTAAGAGTTATGTAGCCGCAGGCTTTAGCCTGCGTTAAAAAAGTTATGAGTTCTTTACAACCGCATAGAAAAGAAAACGGAATCGCCCTTGTGCTTGTGCTCTGGGTCATGGTCATACTCACAGCAATAGTCGGGGAATTTGCCTATTCAATGAGGACAGAACTCAATATAACGAGAAATTTCAAGGAAGAGGAAATAGCATATCAACTGGCCCAGGCCGGCATTGAACACGCCCGCATGGAGATACTTTCTGTTCCGGAATCTTCATATCCATTCCCGTATTTTAATAAAAATGGTATCTTAATATTTGCGCAGGGATTGGAGGAGAAAGACCCTGAAAGAGAATTAAGTTTTAAAAATGGTTCGTTTTCATATACAATTATTGATGAAGACGGAAAACTCAACATTAACAAGGCTTCTGCGGACCAGTTAAAATATATTATTACGGCATTAGGGGTGGAGATTACGGATGCGGATAAAATCGTTGATCCTGTTATGGACTGGATTGACACAGATGATCTTCACAGATTAAACGGGGCTGAGGAGGATTATTATCAGTCCTTGGAAAACCCTTACAGCTGTAAGGACGGGCCTCTTGATGTTATTGAGGAGCTTCTTTTGGTCCAGGGAATGACCGCTGACATTTTCTACGGTAAAAAAGAAGCTGAAAAGCAGGAACAGAGCGGAGTCATGCAGTATCTCAGCGCTAAAAATTCCGCCAAGGTAAATGTCAATACTGCTTCGGAGATAGTGCTGACGGCGGCCTTCGGCGCCGGCACCGCGGCAAATATCATGAGGCAGAGGGAGGCAGGCCCTATACTTATTCCTGTTGCCGGAGGGACGGTAAGATCCGTTTTTTTCACTATAATTTCTACAGGCTCAAATACTGACGGCACTATAAAAAGAAGCATAAAGGCAATAGTTCAGAAAGCAGGCAATAAACTTGAAACCATTTACTGGAATGATAACTGGACAGAACAAGGCGCATAGGGAAGAGATAAACTGCAATGTTTGAAGACAAATTAATCAAAACAGTTTTAGGCATAGAGTTCCAGGATGATTCCTTTACCGTCGCCTGCCTTGAACGCAATTTCTCAGGCATAAGCTTAATATCATCATCAATGTTTCCATTCAAAGACGATGATGAAACCATTAATGAAATTAAAAAGTTTACCGGCAAGTACCTGACAGGTCCATTCAAGGTGTTTATAAGCGTCCCGGATAAATGGACCATTACAAAATTCACTGAAATACCTCTCCCTAAAAGTGAAGAGTCGGTACTGCAGCTGGCCCGTTATGAAATAGAACGCCATATACCGTTTCAGATTGATGATATTTTTTATGATGCCGTCATAGCGGACAAAAAGAATTCATCCTGCACCGCCGCCCTGATAGCCGTCCCGAAGGAAAAGATAGAAGGCATTAGAAAACTTTTTGAACGACTGGCCATAAATATAGACGGCTTAAGCATTTCGCACTTTGCCATGTTAAGCGCCATTGAGTTAAGCGCTGTTAAGGCCGGCGGCTGGCGTGAAGTGCTCGGCCTTACCGCAAGGTCCGATGTCTTCGGAGGCAGGGATGAGACAGGCCTTTCGCTTGTCATAGGGAAAAAAGAAATGGTTTTATCGGTTATGAAAAACAACCTCTGTCAGTACTTTAAAACCATTCCGTATGATGCTGAAAAACCCATGGACATAATTTCAGAAGGACTTTCCTTTATAATAAAAGAAGTCCTCGCGGAGCTTTCCCTTCAGAAAATACACAAGCTTGCCGTCTCCGGCGATTCGCCGCTTTTGCAAAACCTTGCTGACGCGCTGAGGGTAAGGCTCGGCGTAAACACACAGACCATAAACCCCCTGGCCGGATTTTTACCGGCTGACAGGGCGGCGGAAATGCAAGGGCTTGCGCCGGCCATAGGCGCCTGCCTTTCAGGTCTCGGTTTAGCATCAATAAAACTGAATCTCCTGCCTCATAAAATAAAACGCAACAGTAAAAAAGTCAGCCGCATGATTACAAAAATATCCGCCGCCGCCGTTATATTGCTGGGCGTCAGCATATTGGCGGAGGGGATTGTCAACGAAAAAAGGTCCTTGGCCAGGCTCGCGGATGCGGTCAAAAAAAATGAATCTGAACTGGCAAAGGTAGAAAAACTCGCCGCCGAACTTAAAACAATTGAAGAACGGCAGAGTTTTCTTTCACATATAAAAACAAACGACATTATACTGAACGTGCTTTTGGAGCTGACAAACTTGATGCCTCAGGATGCCTGGATTACAAGTTTGAGCTTTAAGGAGACTCAGGACAAGGGACTTAAACCTCAGGCTAAAGAGCAGGGCCTTCGCGCCGAACTTATAATAAGCGGTTTTGCCGACTCGTCTTCAAAACTTATTTCACTGCTTGAAGGTTCGGCCTTTTTTGAAAAAGTGGAATTTGTCGGACCCATTAAAAAAAGCGGGGCCAAAGAAGATTTTAAGATAAAGGCCGTTGTTGTTCATAAAAAAATCCAGGAAGCAAAAAATAGAGATTTGCGATGAAAATACCCGTAAAAATAAAACCGAGGGAGAAAAAGACGCTTATAGCCGGCGGGCTGGTCATCCTTGCCATAATGGCTTATGAGCTTTTTGTATGGTACGGAGAATTTAAAAATACACTTACAGAATACTCCGATGCAAACCGCATGAAGCTTGAAAAGCAGTTTGATAAAATCTCCGGCAAGGATATTTTAGCCAAAAAACTTGAGTCGGCAGGGGCCCAGTTAAAACAGATTGAAACAGGACTGATTACCGGAGATACCCCGCCTGTTGCTGCGGCGGAAATCCAAAAGGCGCTGAATGAAATGGCAGAGTCCCTGAGCATTGAGATAAAATCAGAGCGGGCGTTAACCCCGGTTGAAGCCGGGGCCTACATCAGCATCCCTGTTGAAATCGGCTTTGTAGCCCCTACTTCAAAACTAAAAAGCATGCTTTACCGAATAAGGACCTCTCAGTCGCTGTTTGTTGTTTCCGACTTGAATGTTCGTGTCATAAACATCACTAAACCGATAGATTCATATACCACGATGGTAGTCAGCGGATTTATTAAAAAGCCGTCTGATGCAGGTCAGCAAAAAACTGACGATAAAACGAAAAAAACAGCGGCAAAAACAGGGGCGGATAGTGTTTCGTAAAAATATTTTAATAAATATAATCCTCGTAGCCCTGACAATCTTTCTGGGCCTTAAAGTCTATAAAATATGGACCAGGCCCTTAAGCCTGACTCCTGCTCAGGCACAGCAAAAAACTGCCGGAGAAAAACCGCCGGAGGCTGCTCCTGAGGCAGAGCAAATGCCTGTTGAGGAAATTTTTCAGCCGATTGTGCAAAATGACGTCTTTCGGTCCGCCAGAAATGAGCCAAAGCCGGAGGAAATTTCAAAACCCGTAGCAGCCGCGCCGGTTATTCCGCCAAAACTCTTTGGAACTGTAATCTATGGGGATTTAAAGACTGCAATACTTGAAGACCCGGCCACAAAGCTTTCAAAAATTTACCGTATAAATGAATCTGTAGGGGGATTTGTCCTTTCGGATATTCAAAAAGACAAGGTAGTGCTCTCAAGAGACGGTGAAATTACCGAGGTTTATCTAAGGGAAATAAAGGCCTTTAAGCCTCAACCCTCGCCTGTGCCTCAGCCGCCTCAAAGGGGCAGACGCGACATGCAGGGTATGCCTTCACCCCAGCCACGGCCGGCGCCTCAGCCCCCTCAGCCTCCTCCGCAACCGCCGGATGTTCCGCCTATGCCTGAGGAAGAGGGACAACAATAAACATCTTTATTTCTCAAGCGTCAGCTCGCCCTCTTTCCACGCCGTAAAAAAGGCCTCCACCACATTCAGGTCAAACTGCGTTCCGGCGCCTTTTCTCAGCTCTTCAAACGCCTTCTCAAGGCTCAGCCCTTTTCTGTACGGCCGGTCTGTGGTCATTGCGTCAAATGTATCGGCAACGGATATAATGCGCGCTATCAGTGGAATAGCAGATTCCTTCAGCCCGGCGGGATAACCCTTGCCGTCAATTCTTTCATGGTGGTCTTTTACCCCGGGTATCACATCTTTAAGCTGTTTAATTCTGCCGAGTATTTCAGCTCCGAAATGGGCGTGCATCTTCATTTTGTCAAATTCTTCATCATTCAGTCCGCCCTGCTTCAGCAGTATCGCGTCCCTTACGCCTATCTTGCCGATGTCATGCAATATGGCGGCAAGCCTGAGTTTTTCCACCAGGTCTTTATCAAGATTCATATAACTGCCGATAATAATGCTGTAGTTCATCACCCTTTTTGTATGACCGCCCGTATACGGGTCCCTCAACTCAATAGTCTCTGCCAGCGCCCCTGCCGTAGCATAAAAAGCTTCTTTCAGTTCTACGTAGAGTCTTGCATTTTCAATGGCAATGGCAACCTGGTCTGCAATGGATGTTATTAATTCCATGTCATCCGCGGTGAAAATACCCTCGTTTTTATTTATCCCCTGAAGAACGCCTATTATTTTTTCCTTTGATTTCACCGGCACGCAGATAATGCTCTTAGTCACAAACCCGCTGCGCAGGTCAGCCTTTTGTGAAAAACGGGGGTCTGCGCCTGCGTCATTCACAATAACAGGCTCTCCCTTCTGCGCCACCCATCCTGCTATGCCTTCGCCTGTTTTAAGCCTGAACCGCTTCAGCTTCAGTCCCTTTTCTCCGGTTGCCACTTCAAAAAAAAGCTCGCCTGTCTCATCGTCAATAAGCAGGAGACTGCCTGCCGCTGAACTCAGCAGGGTTGTAAGGGCGGTAATGGTCCTCTCGCGGATTTCACCGGGGTCTAATGTTGAGTTGATAAGCGATGATACATTTATAAAGGTTTCAAGCTGTCTCAGCTTTTTATCATAATCCATAAAAATTACCTTTTATCCAAGGGTTGCAATTAACCTTGATTATGCATTAATAAGTTTAATTTATCATATATTTTTTATATTGACAAACATAATTTCATTGAATATATTATTTCCTCATTATGAAAATGAGATACCTTATAAATATAGCTGTTCTCCTGCTCGTTTTGATTTCTTTTTCCGCCTCGTATGCGGCAACATCCACATATGACCTGCACATAGCAAAGGGCATCGCTTACATTGAGACAAACGACTACAAAAACGCCGTAGACGAATTCAAGGCAGCCCTCAGCGAAAAACCCGACGACCCCATAGCCGCTCTTTACTTAGGCATTGCCTTAAGCCGTGCAGGAGACAGCGAGGCAGAGACAGCGCTAAAGAAAGCCCTCGCGCTTAACCCAGGAGAGCCGCGGACCAATCTTGAACTCGGCATACTTTATTTCACCAAGGCAGTATATGATGAGGCAAAGGATTACTTTGAAAATACAATAGAGATTGCGCCAAACACAGAGTTCTCATCCAAATCAGCAGATTATCTCAGGCTCATAAAGGAGCGGAGCGTTGTAAAACCCTGGGCCATAAACATCTCGGCAGGCGGGCAATATGACAGTAATGTGGTTCTAAACCCCGACGATACTGCAATGCCGACAGGAGTTTCAAGAAGGTCTGACTGGAAGGCAATAGTATACCTGAGAGGCAAATACAACCTGATAACTAAGGAAAGCTATGAAGGTTCAATAAGCTACAGCCTTTACCAGAGCCTGCACAGCAACCTGAATGACTATAACATTACCCAGAACCTGCTGGAACTCAAAGGCTCATACAACATCTCTCCGCTGCTGACGCTCAAAGGGGCATACGCTTACGAATATGTCCTTGTAGGAGAGGCTTTCTATGATTCAGCTAATTCCATATCCCCTTCCCTCGTCATATCCGAGGGCAGCGGCTTTTCAACAGTGATTGACTACAGATACAGATATGCCCGCTATCATGATGATGTTCTTTTTGAAAACAACTCAGACCGGACCGGCACAAACAACCTGTTCGGCATAACGCAAAACATCCCCATACAGGCAAATCTCCTTGCGAGGGTCAGTTATTCTCATGATGAAGAGCACACGAGGGTGGATTACTGGAATTACAGGGGCAATAAGGGCAGTGCAGGGCTGAGGTTCAATATGCCGAGGAAAATACTTGAGAATACGCTAATTGATTTAACCGGAGAGTATTATTCAAAAAACTATGAAGGGGTAAGCCCGTCGGCAGGAAATGAAAGGGACGACCAGGCATATACAGGCACAATTTCTGTTACTAAACAGCTTTCGCAAAATTACAGCCTGACGCTGAGCCATTTATACACGAGCAATGATTCAAATATTGATTCATATAATTACAAGCGCTCAATTACAAGCGCATTTTATAATGTGAGATTTTAAAAAAGTAATGAGTGTAAGGAGTTTTGAAATGAGATTTTTAAAATATCTGACAAT
>JACQZD010000212.1 GCA_016207865.1 Nitrospirota bacterium | reverse complement strand
TTAACTGAAGTATGTCAGGCAGGAGTTTATCAAATTCCTCTATCCTTTCAGACTTGCCCTTAAAATTCCCGTCCTCGCCGTACGAGTCAATTTTTTTCACATGCAAAAAGAAAAAGTCATAGTCATTGTATTTCTGTTTTAAAAATTTCACCTCATCGTCAACGCTTCCTTCAAGCGAAGGCGTTTCCATGTCCACAAGCCTTGCAAGCCCCCGGTACATCGGATAGGTGGCAATGGCAAGGGCGTTTAACCCGAAGGCCTCTTTGAATGCCGGGATGTGCGGCATATTGGAAAATCCCCTTGTCAATATGAAATTAGCCCTTTCTTCATTCTTAAGTATTTCCCGCACCCTGTCTATAAATTTTCCGGCAATCTTTGATATCCTTTCGGCATTCTTTGAAAAAGCTGTCGCAGGCAGGGGCGCCTTTCCTTCTTTCTGAGGGTCTGTGTCAGCCAACATTGCCGCGTCAGGGGAAAGATTATCAGGAAATCTCATTATGACGGCAAACCTGTGCTCCATGCCCGGGGCCAATATAAATTCCACATCATCAATTTTTTTTATTTCCTTTTGAAGTTTATCCGTAAGTTTTTTGTTCTGCTCAGTTGGTATCCTTCCTGCCCTTCTGTCTGTTACAATTCCATTCTTAATTGTTGCATAGTTGCACCTGACAGCCACATCAGTCTTTCTGACCTCCATGCCGAGTCCAAGCGCCTCAAGGATGCCCCTTCCAATCTGGCACTCAACCGGGTCGTACCCGAATATGCCGAGATGTCCGGGCCCGCTGCCGGGTGTAATACCGTATGCGACAGGCACATGCAGACCGCATGCGGATACTTTTGCAAGCGCGTCAAGATTAGGCGTATTTGCCGACTCAAGTTCAGTCCTTCCCGATGAATCCGGAAGCCCCCCTGCCCCGTCAAGGACAATCAGTAAAATTTTTGCGGCATTTGTCTGTATAAGCGGCTTTATCAAATTCTGCATATTCATAGATTAATCCACCTCCTGTTTAACCTGCCATATTCTAACATTTTCTTTTTTTGTTTAAACAAAAAATAGTTTATTGTAAAATATAAGTTAAAAGCAATGAATTGCCCCGAAACAAGCAGGGTATATAAATCAAAACAACTTTAATATATGGCGTCATTCCTGCCCCTGCTTAATACTTGCAGGGGTAAACTCCAGCAGGAATCCAGAGGGAAAAAGACTGGATTCCGCATCAAGTGCGGAATGACAGAAAAGGCAAAGGAGAATTTAATGAAGATTTTCAGAATACTGCCTGTGCTTATTTTAATGTTGATGTTAGTTGTATCTGTTTTTGCCGAACCGGTTCACAAAAATTTTACTGACAAGGAGATAAAAAAAATGGCTGCAACAAAGGCTGTAATTGAGACAAAGTTCGGGAACATGGAACTTAAGTTTTTCCCTGATATTGCGCCTAATCACATAAATAATTTTATTGAGCTTGCAAAAAAAGGTTTTTATGACGGGACTATATTCCACCGCGTGATTCCGGGGTTTATGATTCAGGGAGGGGATCCCAACTCAAAAAATCCGGATAGGGCAAAGCATGGGATAGGCGGGCCCGACTATACTATCAAGGCTGAGTTCAGCGGTAAACCGCACAAAAAAGGCATACTGTCCATGGCAAGAAAGAATGAACCTGACAGCGCAGGTTCACAGTTTTTCATTTGTGTCGCAGACGCGCCTTCTCTTGACAATAAATACACCGTATTCGGCGAGGTTATTTCAGGCATTGAAGCGGCAGACCAGATAGTCAGCCAGCCGCGCGACAGAAGGGACAACCCTGTTGACCGGATTGAGATTAAAGTAAAGATTATTGAGAAGCAGTAAGTCAGTCAGCAAATATTTTAGGGCATATGTTATAATTAAAAATTACCATTGGTAATCAACCATATCCATATATAAGGAGTATAATCTATGAAACGGTTTATCGTGTTGGCAGTTTTGGTTTTAAGCCTCGCATTAACGGCATTCGGACACAATGCATATGCCGCAGGCGAGGGCATTTTAACAGGCAAGGTTATAGAAACCATGAACAGCAGCGGCTATACCTATGTGCGCATTGAACAGGCAAATAGTGAAAAAATCTGGGTAGCAGTGCCTGAGACAAAAGTAACCAAAGGCAAGACAATATCTTTTGA
Source organism: Nitrospirota bacterium (assembly GCA_016207865.1). Taxonomy (GTDB): domain Bacteria; phylum Nitrospirota; class Thermodesulfovibrionia; order UBA6902; family DSMQ01; genus JACRGX01. The sequence continues at coordinate 3,950 of JACQZD010000212.1, read as the reverse complement.
GCCCGGCGCCGTAATGACAAACTTTAAGAGCAAGACCCTCAACCGCACCTTTGACAAAATCATCTTCTCATCCGGAGTTTCACAAGCACAGCCGACACAGCCAAAAGCAACAACCAAAAAGAAATAGATTAGTAAGTAATAAAAAAGCCGTTACGCATAAAAGCGTAACGGCTTTTTATTTTCCCGCAGGCAAGGTTATCCTGAACACCGTCCCCTTGTCCCCCGAGCTTTGAACTTCTATGTTTCCTCCGTGAGCTGCGATTACCTTCCGCACGAGGGCCAGTCCAAGCCCGGTGCCCTTTTCTTTAGTGGTAAAAAACGGCAGGAATATCTTCTGCCTGATATTTTCTGAAATCCCGTGCCCCGTATCCCTGACAATTATTTCAGCGGTGTTGCGCTTTATGCTCAGATTCACCGAAAGCTCCCCTCCTTCGGGCATGGCCTCAGCCGCATTGCGAAAAAGATTTGTCAGCGCCTGCCTTAAAAGGAGTTCATCCGCGCTGATGGTTACAGCCGCATCTGTATTGACAATAAGTTTAATTAGATTATTTCCTGACACCACTGCGCCTGCGGTTTCCTCAACCAGTTTATTTATGTTTACAGGCGTCTTATGAATGTCGGCAGGTTTTGTGAATGCAAGGAGTTCGGATATAATCCGGTCCATGCCCTGGATTTCATTCAGAATCGCATCTACGGTAGGCTTGTTTGAATTATCTATCCTTTTGCTCAAGAGTTTTGCATAGCCGGCTATCACGGACATCGGATTCCTTAATTCATGGGCTATGCCCGCCGACAGCTCAGCCAACTGCATTGCCCTGTCCTCTGCAAGCGATTTCAGGCGTTCAAGCTCCTTTTCCTTATCCTTAAGTTTTTCAACAAGCTCATGAAAAGTATCAACTACAAAACCCACCTCTGACCTGTCATCAGCGCCTGCCGGCGTCCTGAGAAGTTTTCTCTGGTTTGAAATATAAATTCTTACCGCAGTATAAATTCCTGCCGCAAGCAGAAAGGCTCCGGCGCCTAAGATTATCTGGATGCCGGTCATGCTGAGGAAGGGACTGATAATGATCCCGGCCAGCGCGCCGGCAAATACGAATAAAAAAATTATAAAGGCCCCTGGCTGAAACTTACCTTGCATAAAGATACCACATCAAAATTTCCTGCCCTGAGAACAGGCTTACGAGCGAACCAAGCGCAAGATACGGGCCAAATGGAATCTTTGAACCCCATTCCCTGCCTTTGACAGCAATAAGAAAAAGTCCTATCAAAGAACCGAAAAGGCTTCCTAAAAAAGTTGTAAGCAGTACTCCTTTCCAGCCGAGGAACCCGCCGACCATTGCCATCATTTTTATATCCCCGCCGCCGAGGGCCTCTTTTTTGAAAACCGCAGTGCCAACAATGGCCGTGAGATAAAAAAGTCCGCCGCCTAAAAGAACGCCTATGCCTGATGCCTTGAAGCCGAGCGCCTCCCAGCGAAAAAACGGGTCCGGAAGCATGAGAGAACCCAGTATCAGCCCGATGGGAATGCCGGGAAGGGTTATCCTGTCAGGGATTATCTGATATTCAAGGTCTATGAAGGTAATTACAATCATAGCCGATATAAAGACAAAATACGCAGGCAGATGCCATGAAATGTTAGGGAATCTCCACACGGCCAGCACATAAAGGAACGCGTTAAGAAATTCTACGAGTGGATACTTTGCCGATATACCGCTGCCGCAGGCCCTGCATTTACCGCCTAAAAAGATATAACTGATTATGGGGATGTTGTCGTAAAATCTGACCGGTTTTCCGCAGGACGGACAATGTGAAGACGGCCTGACGATAGACAATTCCTTAGGTATGCGGTATATGCACACATTAAGGAAAGAGCCTACTACAGCTCCAAATACAAAAGTTATGATATAAATACTCATTCCGCTACATCAAGCTTGATACTAAGCTCCCTGAGTTGTTTTCCATCAACCGTAGACGGCGCATTGCTCAGAGGGCAGACGGCCTTCTGCGTCTTTGGAAATGCAATAACATCCCTTATGGACTGAGCCCCCGCAAGAATCATCACAAGCCTGTCAAGCCCGAGCGCAAGTCCGCCGTGAGGAGGAGCCCCGTACTCCAGCGCCTCAAGCAGAAAGCCGAATTTTGAATTTGCGTCATCAGCGCTGATATTCAGCAGTTCAAACATTTTATCCTGAATATCTTTTTTATGTATGCGGATACTGCCGCCGCCAATCTCAAAGCCGTTTAATACAATGTCATACGCCTTTGCTTTAACTTCAGTGAATAGTGAACGGTGAACAGTAGACAGTTCCGGATCTGAAAAATTTAGAGAAAGCAATTTTTCAATATCTTCATCCGCGGGCGATGTAAACGGGTGATGCATCGCCTCGTACCGGCCCTCATCTTCATTCCATTCAAGAAGAGGAAAATCAGTAACCCACAAAAATTTATAAGTATCATTTTTTATCAGATTCAGCCTTTTCCCAAGCTCGTTTCTCAGGCGCGCAAGCGAGTCATTCACAACCTTGCCCTTGTCTGCAACAAAAAGAAGCAGGTCGCCCTCCTCTGCCGCAAGCCTTTGAGCGATTGCCTTTAGTGTCTGCTCAGGGAAGAATTTCGCGATGGGCGATTCAAATCCGTTTTTGACCTTTATCCAGGCAAGCCCTTTTGCGCCAAATGTCTTTACCTCTTCGGTAAGGTCGTCCAGCTCTTTCCTTGAATAACCGGCAAGCCCCTTTGCATTTATTCCCTTTACCAAACCGCCGTCCGCCAATGCGCCGAGAAATACTTTGAACGATGAATCCTTCGCCAAATCTCCGACATCCTTTAGCTCAAGCGCAAATCTCAAATCAGGCTTATCAGAGCCGAATCTCTCCATTGTTTCTTTATATGTCAGTCTCTGAAACTGCTCTTTAAATTCCAGATCTGTGACATCCTTAAAAATCTTTTTCAGCAGGTCCTCAACAAGGGTCATTACATCTTCCTTTTCTACAAAAGACATCTCCAAATCCACCTGTGTAAATTCAGGCTGTCTGTCGGCGCGCAGGTCTTCATCCCTGAAGCACTTCACTATCTGATAATATTTTTCAAAGCCCGACATCATGAGTATCTGCTTAAAAAGCTGGGGCGACTGGGGAAGCGCATAAAAATGTCCGGGATTCATCCTGCTCGGGACGAGATAATCCCTTGCGCCCTCAGGAGTGCTCTTTGTAAGCACCGGAGTTTCTATCTCCAGAAAACCGTGAGCATCAAGATATTCCCTCACTGATTTTGTGGTCCTGTGCCGGAGAATAATATTCTTTTGAATTACCGGCCTTCTCAAGTCAAGATACCTGTGCTTGAGCCTCAGAAACTCAGAGTCGTCGGTATCGTCCTCAATCATAAACGGCAGGGGTTTGCATTCGCTCAAAATCTTCAGCCCCTTTACGACCACTTCAACCTGTCCGGTTTCAATCTGGGGGTTTTCAGTGCCTTCAGGCCTTTTCCGCACTTCACCCTGCACCTGAAGCACAAACTCATTCCTTATTTCATGCGCCGTGTTGTGGACCTCAGCGTTATCTTCAGGATTAATCACCACCTGCACAACACCGCTCCGGTCCCTTAAATCAATGAATACAAGCCCGCCGTGGTCCCTGCGCCTGTTGACCCATCCTGCGATGGACTGGCTTGAACCTATGTCAGTCTCCCTTACCTCTCCGCACCAGGTACGCATTGTATTTCCTTTTTTAAATTAAAAATATTTTCCCACACAACCTAATGTTGGTAATGCAGATGTTGTGAAAAAATTTATTTATTGATACCTTAACGTATATTTATGAATAACTGTTTGAACGTTTTATCGTATAAACAGATAAATATACTTTAACAATTTTTATCAAGTTAAATAAATTTTTTCGCAATGTCTGTATTACCAGAACTACTTGCACCCGACTTCTTTTTTAAGTTTCCAAATC
>JACQZD010000002.1 GCA_016207865.1 Nitrospirota bacterium | reverse complement strand
GGTTTGTCATCTCCGACATAGTTGCGGATAAGCCTATTCCGGGCTTTATGAGGAGGGACAAAGAGCTGTGGGCCGCATGTCTTTCCGGAGCATTGACAGAGGAAAGGTTTTTGGAGGCGGCCGTGGATGCCGGACTCGCAAATGTGAATCTGACTAAAAACTATCTTTACAAAAAGGTGGAGTATATAAACTTCTATTCAGTCACAATGAAGGGATTTAAACCGCAGAAAATTACATGCGGCTGCTGTACATAAATCGCAGAGCGGATAAAAAAATAAAAATACCTAACGAGGAGGGAATAAAATATGAGAGTTAGTTTGGTAAATGCGCAGGAGCTGGACGGCAATAACGTAGTTCCGCCGCTGGGGCTTATGTATATAGCGGCTGTCCTTGAGAAGGCGGGGCACAAGGTGCAGATTTTTGATGCCGACCCTGAATATCAGTCAGGCATTCTGAAAGAGATAAAAGAGTTTAAGCCGGACCTTATCGGATTGGGTTTTTTGACAGTAGGCTATCAGAGGGCGCTGAAATTATTCAAGGGATTAAAAAAAGAGATACCTGACGCCATGTACTGTCTGGGAGGCGTCCATCCCACAGTAAAGCCTGCAGAAACTATGAATGAATTTGACGCGGATTTCCTTGTGCTCGGAGAGGGCGAGGATACGATTGTAGAGGCCTGTGATAAATTGGAGAAGAAGCAGGGGCTGGCAGGCGTAAAGGGCGTCATGTACCGTGAAAGCGGAAAAATTACAGATAACGGCAGGCGCGACATGATACCTGATATTGATACCATTCCGTTTCCTGCAAGACACCTGATAGACATGGAACCGTATCTCAAACTGCCGGGCATTATCAGGGGATATGCCTCCAAGAACCAGACCACTGTTGTTACAAGCAGGGGTTGTCCGTTCAGATGCATATACTGCGGAAGTCATAACATATTCGGAAGAAAGACCAGGAGGCGTTCGGTAAAGAATGTTGTTGACGAGATAGAATTTCTTCATAAAACATACGACATAAAAGGCATCTATTTCTGCGATGACAGTTTTACATTAAGGCCTGAATGGGTCAGGGAATATTGCGATGACTTAAAGCGCAGGAATCTGGATATAAAATGGGGATGCCAGTCCAGGGTGGACCAGACCGATGAGGAATTGATGAGATTAATGAAAGACAGAGGGCTTGTTCAGCTTGACTTCGGCGTTGAGAGCGGCTCGGAAAAGATGCTGAAGGTACTGGGCAAGGGCGGACACGGCGACAGGACTTCGCAGATTAAAAAATCCTTTGAACTTTGCAGAAAGCTGGACATCAGAACGCTGGCTACATTTATAATCGGCAATCCTGAAGAATCCATGGAAGACATAGATCAGAGTTTTGCCGTGGCTAAGGAGATTAATGCCGATTATACCGCATTTTACTTTCTGACACCGTATCCGGGTACGGAAATTTATGAGATGGCAATTAAGAATAAATGGCTGGACCCGAACCTTCCGTTCTCAGACATATGGGCGCACAGACAGCCGGAACTTCCGCTGATGAAGATAACCTTTGCGAAAGAGGAATTAAGGGACATACGCAAAAAATTGCAGAACCACTTTTTCTGGAGGAATTATTTTACTGCCACTGGGAATATCAGCTTCTATGGAATTCTGTTTTCCATCATCTTCAGGCATCCGGGCGTGATTTTTACGGCGCTTGGGAAGCTTGTAAGGACCGGAAGGCTGGATTATGTGGTTGAGACGCTTAATGCAGAATACTGGAGAATGAAGAAGTACGAGGCTGCCGGATAACAGCCTTTTACGGCAAAGTTTACAACCTGCCGGCTGAAGGGATTATCCCTTCAGCCGGTTTTTTTGTTCCTCTCTAAGCTCCAAACGGCAAAGGTATAAAGGTTATTACGAAGATGAGAAAAGACGCCAGGCCCATGAGCTTCCGTTTTCTGTCAAGCGGTACTTCAGGATAAACCACGGGCGGATGACTGCGGCTTATTAAAGTCAGCAGAACGGCCCACAGCATCCAGCCCTCCCAGTAAGTCAGCCCGAGGATAAACAGGCTGATTATTACGAGGGTGGTGGTCCATCTGTGTTTCTCTCCAAAGACCGCATATGCAATGTGCCCTCCGTCAAGCTGTCCCACAGGCAGTAAATTTATTGACGTAATGAAAAGTCCGATCCAGCCTGCAAAGGCAATGGGGTGAAGCAGGACATCATATTTTTCCGGGTCTATGCGCAGGATTGTTTCTGACAGGAATGAAAACAGTATTGAACTGCCTAACGAAAAACCGCCTTTTGCCGTGCCTAACGGGATGCTTGCCGAATAGTTAAGCCCGATAATCACGGCAGTCACAGAAATTATAAATCCTCCGATAGGCCCTGCAGCCCCTATGTCAATAAGGGAGCGCCTGTCATAAATCGGAGGCGACATTTTTATAATTGCGCCGAAGGTCCCTATCATTGAAGGCGCCGGTATGAAATAAGGCAGTGTGACGGAAACATTGTGCCTGCGGGATATGAAATAGTGGGAAAGTTCATGCGCTATCAGGATAGTCATGATTGATATTGAAAACGGAAAACCGAGATAAATTTTTTCAGGTTTTTCCCACGGCACAATTCCCTGCATCAGCGTGCCTGCCATAAGGGTAGTCATGGATGTAAGAATAAAAAGCAGGACATGCAGTCTGGTAAGTCTGTGAGGCATAACTATTGTTTATTCTCCACGATCACAGGCTTGTATTTGCTTGCTATCTTGTGGATGATGAAGTAGCTTATTACGGCTGAAACAACCGCTATGATTAATGTGCCCACAATAAACGGGACAAGCAGATAGCCTAATTTTTCCATAAAAGTGAGAATAGTTAAATCAGCCCACGGAATACCCAGGCCAGAAAAATAGCGCCAACCGTGTGCAGCCCCAGAAAAGGCGATATTCCCATGAATATGCCGATAGAAAATGACAGCGCAATGCGGTGCGGCGTGTCGTTAATATAAAAAATCTGTTTTAGCTTATCTCTAAATGCCATAATTTTTTGCGTTCAGCGTTTATTGCGTTTATAGAGTTTATAGCGCGATAAACGCACAACGCTATAATGCTATAAACGGTATTAGTTTTTAAAGTGTTCATACCCTTCCGGTTTAAATGGTTTTTTCCTGCCGTCAGGATAAACGATAAACCTCCCCTTGGGAATTATCTCACCTATTCTGAACGCGTTTGTCTTAAAATCAGAGGGCGCAGTAAAAAGCAGGGCATAATCTTCTCCGCCTTTTAGGGCAAAGTCTATAGGATTCACCTTCATTTTTTGGGCAGTCTCCATAAGCTCTCTTGAGACGGGTATTTTGTCCGGATAAATCCTTGCGCCTCTTTTGCTTTCATCACATATGTGGCTTAAATCTATCAGAAGTCCGTCGCTGATATCAATCATGGAAGTTATGCCTTTGGTATATTTTATCGGTGCAATTTCAGGCTGTAAGTGCCGCTTAAGCAAAGGCAAAACAGAGCAAACAGTAAATTTAGCATTTGTCTTTTTCCATTTTGCATTTTGCATTTTTAATTTTTTAAAAAGGAAAAGCCCCATAGCCGAGTCTCCGAGCGTCTTTGTTACGAAAATGGCGTCTCCCGCCTTTGCGCCTGAGCGGGTAATTATTTTATTGGCTTTGCCGATTAAGGTTCCGCTGATTATGAGCCCGTGTTTTGAGGCGCACGTATCGCCGCCTATGATATTTATTTTAAATTTCTTTGCGAGCGCTCTCATGCCGGCATATAATTCATCCACATGTTTGGCATTGCAGTCGCCGGGAACGGCAAGACCCGCAAGAAAATACTTCGGCTGTCCGCCCATTGCAAGTATGTCGCTTATGTTTACGGCTAAGGCCTTGTATCCGAGCTGGTGAAATGTTGTAAATGAAAGGTCAAAGTGGATGCCCTCAAGGAGCATGTCGGTGGTAATAAGCGTTATGCCCCTGCGGATTTTTACGGCCGCCGCATCATCTCCGATGCCTTTAAGGATTTCGGGCGCCGCGCTTGCAGAAGACATCCT
>JACQZD010000186.1 GCA_016207865.1 Nitrospirota bacterium | reverse complement strand
TAAGTTAAACTAAATCCACGATGTTTGTTTTTACTGTCAATACAATTACCTCGAGGCGCTGTTATAGCAGAATTGCCGCGCTTTTCTTTGTTTTGCTTATTAATGCCTGCGCTTTCGTTACGCAGCCTGTTAAAAACGATGCAGGGGAGTTTTATTTTAAAGGAGTTCCGTTAAACCCCGGGGCGGCGGCATGGTCCAAGGATTCTGCCAGACTTGCCGTTATAAAAGACCGTTCCCTGATAGTTATTGATACAGAGTCAGGCAAGGCAGAGGAGATAAAAGGAGTAGTTCCCGTATTTATTGACTGGTCGCCGGGCGATGATTTGCTTGCAGTCAGCAATGAACAAGACGGCAACAAATTTCTCAGGATAAATGTCTCAACCGGCAGGCATGAGACAATTACCGTAAAACATCCGCCTGCTTCAGTCAGGTGGTTTATCCCTCCTGATAAGATGCTTGCCCTTTCATTTGACAGAAGCAATCGGGAAATCGGCACATTTGTAACATACAGATTATCAATGATTACCAGCGGCGATGAGAAGGAATTCTTCAAAGGAGAGGTCTACTACAACACCCTGCGCCGTGATATTGATATTACAACAAGCTGGACCCATCCCGGCATCAGGCCCATAGAGGAAACAGCGCTTACTCCAAAGTTTCACAGACCTCCTTTACTTGCGCCGTATACTTATTTCAGGACCGTTGATCCTGTGACCTCTTTGGAGACGGATATATTGAAATTTGAAAGCAGGCGTTTCAGCGTTCCGTCTTCATGGTCCCCTGACGGTTCAAGGCTGGCTGTTTCAAATGATGAAGGTCTCCTGACAATCATCAATGTTGATAATCAGGAGGATAGAAAGACTGTCAATTACGACATACATGGATTCGCGCCTGCCTGGAACCCCATGGGAAACCATATCTATATGGGCGGATGGCTTATAAACCCTGATGGTCGTGCCTGGACACAGCTTTTGCCTGCCGCATCCAACTCCGTAGGGATATGGTCGCCGGACGGGAAAAAGTTAGCGGTTATTACGGATGAAAACGTTCTTTACCTGAAAAAAATTGCTCCTTCAATTATTTCAGCGGGCAGGCAGCCGGACTCCTCTCTTTTGAAAGTCCGTGAAAAATTACGTATACTCAAGGACCTTTACAGTGACGGTCTTATATCGCTTGAGGAATTTTATGATAAGAAATCAAAAATCATCAATGTTCCGGAAAGGGGCAGTCAGTGAGAAAGATCGCTTTATTGATATTAACTGTATTATTTTGTCTGCATGAGGGCAGGGCCTCTGAAAAAGAGCCGTGCGCTTCCTGCCATAAACAGAAAACTCCGGGAATAGTCAATGCATGGGAATCGTCTGCTCATGCAGGGGCGCAGGTTGAATGTCTTGAATGTCATGGAGACAGGTATAATGCTGACCATTCTTCTGCGCATGAGCGGAAAATAGTAACAGCGCATGTCTGCGCCCGCTGTCATGCCAAAGAAGCACGAAATCATTTTGCAGGCAAGCACGGCATAGGTTTCAGGGCCGGGCGCGCATGTACCAGAAACGACATGAAAACCGATAAAGGCTGTACAGACTGTCATGAGAAAGGCTCGCTTATCCCCCGTCATGAAGCAGAGTGCTCAAGCTTCCTTACCCAGTCGCCTGAGATGCAGCGTCAGGGCTGTCTTGTCTGTCACATGGTGGAAAACCGCTGTGACGCCTGCCATTCCACTCACAGCACAGACCTGTCCATAGCGCAAAATCCGGCTATATGCAGCACCTGCCACCTGGGACCTGATCACCCGCAGTACGAAATGTGGGAAAGCTCAAAACACGGAATACTGTTCAGGCAGAAAGGCAGGAGTTACTCGCCGGACTGCGCCGCGTGTCACATGCCTGACGGAACGCATAATGTCAGCGAGGGCATTACAATGGGTCTTGCGGGACAGGAATATTCTCCCGATGTCCGTGAAAGAGAGCGGGATAAAATGCTTAAGACCTGCGCCAGATGCCACTCAAAATCATTCGCGGCGCTGAACTTAAAAGACGGCGATGCCATTCAGCGCCAGTCAAAAGCGCTTGTTGAAGAAGCGGATTCAATCATCCGCGAACTTGAGAAGGAGGGGCTTCTTCTTCCCTCACCTGCCGCCCGTCCCGCTCATCCCCTTTACGGAAACACGCTTGAGATAGGGGCGCAGATGCTTTATGAAAATCTTTCGCGCGCAGAGGCTCTTTTGTTCCGCATGAAAAAATTTTACTACATCATTTCATATAAAGGGGTGTTCCATCAGAACCCCGACTACGCCCACTGGTACGGGAATGCGCCGTTAAAGCTGACGCTTTCTGAAATACGCAGTGAAGCGGAGCTGCTGAAAGAATTAAAACGCCTGAGAGACAGGGTAAACAATCTCTCTGCACTTGGGTTCTCCGGCGCTGACAGCGAATCAGGCACGGACAAAGAATCCCTGAAGACAGCGCTCAGAAAATTGAAAGAGCGCCTCCTTAAAGGCGAGCTGTCAAAAGACGAGTACGAAAAACAAAGGGCTGAGATTTTAAAGGGGTATGGTTTTTAGATAACAGTCCTGCAAAAACAGAAAGCAGACATAACCCCGTGTAACGGTTATGTCTGCTTTCCGTCAGACTGCTGAAAACTTTTTAACTAAGATGCTTATTGACCAGTTTGGTCATCTCAAACATGGAAACCTTGCCCGCACCCTTGAATACCGCTTTCAGATTTGCGTCAGCATTAATCATCCTTCTATTGACGTTGTCCTGAAGCTTGTTCTTCTTGATGTACTGCCAGAGTTTCTTTGTTACCTCTGTCCTCGGGAGAGGTTTGCTGCCTACAACGGCTGACAGCGCCTCGCTGATCTTCATCGGCTTCATAAACGCTGCATTCGGAGTCCTTTTCTTCTTTACTGTCTTCTTTGCCGCTTTCTTCTTTACTGTCTTCTTTGCCGCTTTCTTGGTTGGCATATCTGCCTCCTCCTTTTAAGAAAGGTTATTGGTTAATAACGCTATGTAAGATTGTGCATGTTTTTAAAAAATTTTTCAATAGTTTTTTTTATGTCAGCTTTTCAGGATAAATTTTCTGACGTCGCCGACCCGCAGGGTGACCCTGCTGCTGTCAAGAAATTCAAGAAACGGAAGGGCGTATTTCCTCGTGGTGCCGAGGACGTCGCGGAATTCCGCAACAGTCATTTCCTGTTTTTTCTTAAAAAAATCTCCGAGGCTGCGGAGCATTTTTTCATAGCTTGACAAGGGGATGTAGAGCGAATCGTTTATTCGCACGAGGCTTTTCTCCGCCGCCATGATTTTTAACAATTCATTTACTTCTTTTTCACCGGCGGCGACCGCCCTCGCAAGCTCATCCTTCATAGGCGGCTGAAAGGCGGCGCTTTCAAGCGCGCGCAGTATTTTGTCTTTTAAAAATTTCTTGTCATCGCTTAAGGAGACACTAAATGTTTTTAATCTCAGGATTTCCTTTTCAACCGCAAGGTCTTTGCTTAAAGTCAGGAGTTCATCTATGGTTTTCTGCTCCAGCCCTTTAAAGAGCATTTTTAAATTTTCTTTGGGCATGCCTGCCTTCAGAGGATTTTTCCTGTGAAAATCGCTTACGGCTGAAATGACTTTTTTTGTAAAACCCTCACAGGCGCTCTTATGATAAAGCCTCCCGCCTGAATTGACTGCTTCACCTTTTTGGACCAGTGAATTAAGCGCGGTTTTTATTCCCGGTATTTCCGCCTTAATCCAGCCGTGAAGGCTCACGGGGGCTATGCCGTTAATCCCTGACTGAAGGATTTTTGACAGGAGCTTTTCCTCAAGCGTCCCGCACCTGAGGATATTGAGGTCTTC
>JACQZD010000187.1 GCA_016207865.1 Nitrospirota bacterium | reverse complement strand
TATCGGCTGAATAGCATCACGAATTCCAAGAACCGACAGCATGTCGTCAAGTATGCCGTTTTTTTGCAGGCCTCCGGTAAAGTGAAAACCCGTATCAAAGGGGATGCCCTTTTTGTAAAATCTTGATACGGAGCCGCCTATGCGCGGGTTCTTTTCAAGCAGCAGCACCCTCCGGCCGTTCATTCCGAGGATAAGCGCCATTGCCAGTCCGCTGACGCCGCTTCCGACAACAATGTCATCGTATTTTTTTATTTGTCAATCCCTTTAACCACAGATGGCATAGAGGTTTTTATAAAAAAGAAATTACGAAGATAAGAAGTTATGAAGTTGAGAAAAGATAATTCTCATGGCATCTTCTTAATTTCTAAACTTCTCAGCTTCTATTTTTATGGAGCCTACATCGCAAGACCGCCGTTGACGCCGATAACCTGGCCGTGAATGTACATATGCTCTTCAGTACACAAAAAATTTACCACTGACGCCACGTCTTCCGGGCGTCCGAGCCGGTTAGCGGGGATTAACGGCAGTATTTGCTCTTTTGGAAACTTTTCCGTCATTTCTGTTTCAATAAAACCCGGCGCAACAACATTAACGAGTATATTTTTTTTGCCCACTTCACGGGCTAAAGCCTTAGCCGCTCCGATTAATCCCGCCTTGGAAGCGGAGTAATTCACCTGCCCGGCCTGACCAATCTGCCCGGACGCAGAGGAAATGACAATAATGCGCCCCTTTTTAGCCGCAAGCATTGAAAACAAGACGGTCCGGGTTACATTGTAAAAGCCGTCAAGGTTAGTGGAAAGAACGGAATCCCACTCATCCCTTGTCATCCATACGAGCAGATTATCACGGGCGATTCCTGAGTTGTAGATGAGCATGTCCGGGGCCTGTTTTTCTACCCTGGGTCCCAGCGCAGCTTCAGTCTCTTTGAAATCTGAAACATCAAAAGAAAATAAATCGCAGGATACGCCTAAAAGTTCTATCTCTTTTTTTACTTCACCGGCAGCTTCATGACTGCTTTTATAAGTCAACCAGATATTAAATCCTGATTTTGCCAGACGCAAAGCAATATCACGCCCTATTCCGCGGCTTCCGCCTATTATCAACGCAGTTTTGTTCACGGGTTTAGTTAAGAAAATGAAATTTATTAAACTTTTTTATTCTATTATAAAAAATATCTTTTTTCAATGTATTGTATAATTATTCAAATGGTGATGCCATGAAAATTTTCCGCGCCATTCAGCTATAAAAAATATGCATGCTGCTAAACACATTCTTGTCGTAGATGATGAAGCTGACCTTGTTGAGCTTGTCTCATACAATCTCAAGAAGGAGGGATTTCTTGTTGATTCCGCTTCTGACGGGGAAAAGGCGCTTGCAAAGGTGAAAAAAAACAGATATGACCTTATAGTTCTGGACCTTATGCTTCCGGGACTGCAGGGGATGGAGCTTTGCAGGATTGTAAGAAAGGACCCAAAGACCGCTTTACTGCCCCTTATAATGCTTACTGCAAAAGGAGAGGAGGTTGATAAAATCCTCGGGCTTGAGATAGGCGCTGACGATTATATTACAAAACCATTCAGCCCGCGGGAGCTTATTGCAAGGGTTAAGGCTGTTTTAAGAAGGTCTGCAGAAAAGCCTCTTCAAGAAAAAATTATAAAAGCGGGCGCTCTCCTGATAAATAAAGAAACTTATTCAGTCGCCCGCAAGGGTATGCCTGTTAAACTGAGCGCCACTGAATTTAAACTGCTGGCATTCCTCGCCGAAAGAAAGGGAAAGGTCTTTACCAGAGACCAGCTTCTTGACGCCGTATGGCGTGATGAAACCTTTGTGGAGCCGAGAACCGTTGATGTGCATATAAGGAGATTGCGGGAGCAGATTGAGGATAACCCCGCCAACCCCCGTTACATAAAAACAATGCGCGGCATCGGTTATTTTTTTGATGGAGAACGATGAAACGAGTCCTCTTCAGGAGAATACTGTTTTCATCTCTGATTATTGCCGCTGTCCTGCTTATTATTCTGGAGCTGTATCTTTCAAGCGTCATTAGGAATAATCACATCTTAAAGCTTAGGGAAAATCTGCTGATTCAATCCCGCCTGATTGCCGAAAGGATACCGGCTTCTCTTACAGCCGATTTAGACGATTTCTGTAAAAGATACAAAGAAAAGACAGGCGCGCGGGTGACCATTATTGACGGAGCGGGGCGTGTGGCGGGGGATTCAGATGAACCTTCCGAGAGAATGGAAAACCATGCGGAAAGGCCTGAGATTAAAGAGGCCTCGGTAAATAATACCGGCAGTTCCATTCGTTTCAGCAGCACACTGCATAAAGATTTTTTTTATCTTGCATCTTCATTGAACAACGACCCGGAGAGAGGATTCCTGAGGCTCTCCGTTCCGCTTCATGATATGGAAAAAGCGATTTCTGACGTAAGGAGGCCTATTGTTATTGCATCTCTGATTGCGCTTCTTGCGGCAGTTTTCACCGGACTTTTTCAGACGAAGAAAATCACCCAATCCATAGAGGAGATTACAAAATTTTCAAGAGAAATTAAATCCGGAAATTTCAGGACGCATCTATTCCTTAAGGAAAAAGGGGCGCTCGGAGAGCTTGCAAAGAATATTAATGAAATGGCTCAGGAGCTTAAGGCCATGCTTTAGCGCGGCCTTGAAGACAGCCGTAAGATAGAAGAAATTCTCAGAAACATGTATGACGGGCTTATGCTGATTGATACCGAAGGCAGAATATTGCTCTGCAACCCTGCCGTCAGAAGGTTTTTTGGCATTGAATCGGACATTGACGGCATGACTTTGATGGAGACTCTGAGGAATGCCGAATTGATGGATGTCTTCAGCGGCGCTGTTAAAAAGAGAGCGCCTGTCTCGCGAGAGATAGAAATCACCTATCCCCAAAAACGTCATCTGACGGCTGCGGCAGTGCCGTTTTATTACCCTGCTGAACGCAAAGGCATCTCGGGCATTGTGCTGTCTTTTCATGATGTAACGCGGCTTAAAAAACTTGAGGATGTGAGAAAAGACTTTGTTGCCAATGTATCACATGAAATTAAAACCCCGATTACGGCTATAAAAGGGTTTGCTGAGACACTAATGGAGGGGGCAATTTGCGACAAAGAAAATGCAGGCAGGTTCCTTCTGACAATAAGGAATCATGCTGAACGTTTAAATTCACTTGTTGAGGATTTACTGACCCTTTCAAGGATAGAACTCGGCGATATAAAAATAAAGAAGACGGCCGTAAATCTAAATGATGCGGTAGACACGGTCCTTACAACACTGAGAGATAAAGCCGGAGCAAAGGGCCTTCAACTGAAAAAAGATATACAGACTGATATTTGTGAAATAAACGCGGATAAAAACCGCCTGATACAGATACTCCTTAATATCGTTGACAACGGGATTAAGTTTACAGAGAAAGGAGAAGTAACAATAACAGTTAAAAGTGAAAAGATAGACGATGAAAGTGAAGGAATCCGAAATTTCATAGAGATTTCAGTAGAGGACACAGGCATCGGTATACCTAAACAGCATCTTTCCCGTCTCGGCGAAAGGTTTTACCGGGTTGACAGGTCGCGTTCAAGAGACCTCGGCGGCACCGGACTCGGCCTTGCCATCGTAAAACACCTTGTGAAAGCTCACGGCTGGCAGCTGCGGATTGAAAGCGCGCAGGGCCAGGGAACCAGGGCAAAAATAATAATTCCGTTTGTAACTAAAATTTAATCTCACCTTAATATCTCCGTAACACGCCTCTGTTAAGCTCTAATAAAAATGGAGGTGAACGATGACTACTGCCGCACTAAAACTGCAAAAAGAACTTGAGATGTCGTGCCCATACTGCAATATTGAGACTGCGATATGTAAGGCAGCCATCTCTGCACTGAGTTTAGGCCCAATTGCAAGGCTAACTTATTGTGACAATGAAAGCTATGACAACTGTCCCGTATTCTTAGCTAAAATTTTAAGATGGAGGTGATAATATGTGCCCAAAATTTAAGGATAGTATATGTGAAGTCGCAGGACTTGAGTCTGAGTATATAGAGTGTGCCGACAAAAACTGCTGTTACAGCAGTAGTTTTGAAACCTGCAAATTGTATCTGCTTGAGGCTTTGATGGAATGCAGCGAATCACTGTCTTTGGCGGCTTAACCTGTAAAAAGGGAGGAAAAACAATGATTCTTGACATAAGAGGCGCTTCCTACATTGAGGCATTTACACAATTAAGAGATGCTACGAACCTGCTTACACACAATGAGGAAATATTGGTTTTTGTTGCTGCACATGAACAGGAGAAATGCATGATAATAAAAGGTTTTGTTGAAATACTATTGGGGTGCAAAGCAACAATTAAGGAAACAAGCGGGCATTACATAATCCATGTAATTCACGAGTTGCATGACGGCGTAAGCGCCAAGGACCAGACTAATACAAAAACGGCCGGCATAAAATATGTATAACGACAGGCTGCTAACAGAGAGTTAAAGAACAACTGTTTTTTTAAATGTGAAAATTTAACATTTCCGTAATATTCCTGTAATAGAATCTTGTTATCATTAAACTGTAATGGTTATTTTAGCGGCATTGGTTTCAGCGGTTTTTGCAAGTGCAGGCTATCTCATAATTAAAGGGCAATCAAACATGTTTATTTTTCAGTTAATAGAGAAAATCTTTGATGAAGAGAGGAGGGATAATAAAACGGAAGAGCATTGAGAAGTACGGTAGAAGATAAAAAAGTACAAAAACAAAAACGGAGGTTAAAAAATGTTTAAAAAAGTTGTTTTGGGCCTGATGGCCCTCATGATTGTATCAGCAGTAACATCAAAGCCTGTAACGGCAGAAGACAAAATCATAAAGATTGACGGCTCAAGCACGGTTTATCCGATCACAGAGGCTGTTGCTGAAGAGTTCCAGAAGGCAAAAAGAGGCGCAGTGAAGGTCACTGTCGGCATTTCAGGGACAGGCGGAGGATTCAAGAAGTTCTGCAGGGGCGAAACAGACATCTCCGATGCCTCACGCCCGATCCTTAAGAAGGAAATGGACATCTGCAAGGAGGCCGGCATCAAGTATGTCGAGCTGCCGGTGGCCTTTGACGCCCTGACCGTCGTAATCAATCCCAAGAACGACTGGATCAGGAGCATGACCGTGGAAGAGCTCAAGGAGATGTGGGAGCCAGCGGCCCAGGGCAAGGTCATGAAGTGGAGCGACGTCAACCCCAAGTGGCCGAACCATAAGCTATCGATGTTCGGACCGGGTGCCGATTCGGGCACGTTCGACTACTTCACCGACGCCATCAACGGCAAGGAAAAGGCCTCGCGCGGCGACTTTACCGCGAGCGAGGACGACAACGTGCTGGTGCAGGGCGTGGCGCATGACAAGTACGCCATCGGCTATTTCGGACTGGCCTATTACGTTGAAAACAAAGACAAGCTGAAGGCGGTGCCGATAGT
>JACQZD010000034.1 GCA_016207865.1 Nitrospirota bacterium | reverse complement strand
ATGTCAACAGCGTCGCCTTTCTTCTTTCCTGACAGGGCGTCATTGAGCTTTTTGTTTATTGCCTCGTCTTCATCTTTGGCAGTATGCGCGGTGACAATAAAAGGATACTCCTTTACGGATAATTCTTTGACGCTTACGCCGTCAATAAAGGCATCGCAGTCAATAACAGCCATGCCGCCCTCGCTTATTGCGTCTTCCGAAACCGTAAACAAGGCCCTGCCTTCCTGCATAGCCTTAATGGCTGCATCAACCTCGGCATCTTCCACGGACAATGCCGCCTCTTTTAATTTGATTCCCTCGTAGGAAAGATTTTTTATTTCAGGCTTTACCTCCACGGTGATTGTGAATGAAAGGGGCTGGCTTCTTACAACCTCAATTTTGTCATCAAAGCTCGGGTAGGCAACAGGAGACAACCCGGCTTCTTTAATGGCGGTTGTATAAAACTCAGGCACGACTTTTTCCATTACCTGAACCTCAATATCCCTTGCGAATCTTTTTTCAAGGATTGCCTGAGGCACCTTGCCGGCCCTGAATCCTGGAATTTTTACGGATGCCCTGCGTTTGTCATAAGCGCGGACAAACTCCTGCTCAATGACATCCTGAGGGATGCTGATTATGAGTTTTTTTGTAGTAGGCGTTATTTCTTTGACTTCCTGAAGCATATGAACCCTTCCTTGGCCTGAGAATAATTGATAAGTTGAATATGTTAGAATTATTCAGGATATTTTGTCAATGAGACCACCCTCCCCCTCCCCCTTGACGGGGGGAGGGGGAGGGTGAGGGTGAGGGTGAAAATCTACAGTGCAGATTCTAAAGACCATAAAAGACATGCAGGCCTTAAGCAGGACCTTTATTGCCGGGGGTAAAACCATAGGTTTTGTCCCGACCATGGGCGCACTGCATGAGGGACATCTAAGCCTTGTAAAACGCTCTAAAAGGGAAAATAATGCGACAGCGGTCAGTATTTTTGTAAACCCTGCACAATTCGGGCCTAAAGAAGATTTCAGGCAGTATCCGAGGTATATTGAAAGGGATTTAGTCAAATTGTCTCTGTTTGGCGCAGATGCGGTTTTCATCCCTGAGGCAGATGAGATGTATCCTCAGGGTTCTTCAACGATTATAAATGTCGGCAATATCGGAGAAAAGCTCTGCGGCGCCTCAAGACCGGGTCATTTTAACGGCGTGGCAACCGTAGTTTCAAAACTTTTTAATATTGTCATGCCTCACAAGGCGTATTTCGGACAAAAGGATTTTCAGCAGACAGTGGTTATAAAAAAGCTTGCAAGGGAACTGAATTTTGATATAGAAATCATGATCTGCCCGACGATAAGGGAGGCTGACGGGCTTGCCATGAGTTCAAGAAACATGTATCTGAATCCTGCTGAAAGAAAGGCTGCGCCTGTTCTGTACGATGCATTAAAGCGCGGAAAAAGTTTTATGGACAGCGGCGTCAAGGAAGTGTCATTTATCATTGAAGCGCTGGCAGACCTGTTAAACTCCGAACCGCTCGCCACAATAGATTATATAGAACTTGTGGAGCCTGAGGGCCTTGAGAAAATTGAAATGGTAAAACTGCCTACTGTCTTATGCCTTGCCGTTAAAATCGGCGCAACAAGGCTTATTGACAATATGGCGTTCACCCCCTAATTATTGTCCGTCATCTCCTTTCTCCCCTCAAGCGCCTTTGCAATCGTGACTTCATCCGCAAACTCAATGTCCCCGCCTATCGGAAGCCCCTGCGCGATACGGGTTGTTTTTATGCCGAGCGGTTTTAAAACCTGTGATAAATACTGAGCTGTGGTTTCTCCCTTTGTATTGGGATTTGTCGCAATGATGACTTCTGCGACTTCTCCGCCTGTCTTTATCCTTTCAAGCAGTTCATTGATTTTTAATTTTTCCGGGGTTATGCCGTCTATGGGGGAAAGGGCGCCCAGAAGCACATGATAAAGCCCTTTGTACGTCTTGGTCCTTTCAATGACAATCAGATTGCTCGGCTCCTCAACAACGCATATACTGCTTTTATCGCGTGCCGGGTCGCTGCAGATAGCGCATAGCTCATCTTCTGTAATATTAAAACAGAGCCTGCAGAACCTTGCTTTTTCCTTTATTTCAAGAAGTGCGCCGGCTATAGATTTGACCTCATCAGCCGGCATCCCCATTATATAAAACGACAAACGCTGCGCGGTTTTTCTCCCGATGCCCGGAAGTTTCATGAGCGCATTTATCAGATTCTCCACAATCCCGTTGCTCATTGACCAAAAAGACCGCCCATGCCCGGGATTTGCAGTCCACCCGTAAGTTTGCTCATGTCCTCTGCAACCAAATTCTGTGCGCGCCTTAACGCCTCATTGACTGCCGCGGCAATCAGGTCCTGAAGCATCTCAATATCATCCGGGTTTACAACATTCTTTTCAATTTTAATGGATACTATCTCCATGGCTCCGCTCGCAGTCACAGTAACCATGCCTCCGCCTGAGGAGGCCTCAACGGTTTTTTCCCTTGCCTCTTCCTGAATCTTTCCCATCTCCTGCTGCATTTTCTGCGCCTGTTTCATAATGTCGCCGAACATTTTCTTAGACATGTAAATCCTCCTGTTATTCGCGTTTATAGCGTACAGCGTTCATAGCGCTTATTGCGTTGTGCGTTTGTTGCGCGATAAATTTTATAACGCTATAAACGCTGTACGCTATAACGCTATAACGATAGTTATATTATTCACTTCCGTTAAGCGGTTTAATCTTTAACAGCTTTCCGTTGAAAAGCTCCAGCGTATTTCTGACCGTGGGATCGGAAAGTATGGCTTGTTTTATTCCCTCGCCTGTCTTTTCCCCGTTTTTGTCCGGCAATGACACAACTTTCAGTTTCAGCCGCTGCCCTGTGATATCTTTGAGCGCATCCTCAATTATGCGGGCATCTTTCACCACAGACCCGGCAAGCACTGACATGCCGCCGTTAAAGCTTATTGTGAGCCCTGCGTCAGTAAGGCCGACAACTTTTGCCTCTGTCAGTTTGCACGCTATGAGGCTGTCTTCAGCTTTAAGTTTTTCAATCACTTTATGCCATAATTCCAGACTGCCGTTTGTTTTTTCATTGGTGTTTTCTGTTTTGTTGTCTTCAGCAGGTGATTTTGCCTGCGCCTTATGCTCAACCGCGGGTTTTGCGCCGGCGCCTTTATCTGCAGAGCCATCCAGTCTTCCCAGGAGCCCATTGATTGAGGTCATGCCTTTGACAAATGATGTGCGTAAAAGGCCGAGTTCAAGGGCATACCTCGGGTTTGCGGCAGTTTTTACCTCTGACTCAAGTTTCATAAGCTGGCTCAGGAACAGTGTCAGTTCTTCCATGCTGACCGTTGACGCCTGCTGATGCAGACTCTCCATTTCAGCCGCTGTGAATTCAAGGAGTGCGCCTGCTTTCCCGGATATTTTTACTACTGCTAAATTGCGGAAGTGGTCTACAAGCTCTTTGACGACCGGCTTCAGGTCACAGCCCCTGTCGGCAAGGTCTTTTATGATGAAAAGATTTTCGGATATATCGCCTTTCAGCGTTGCCTCTGAAAGCTTTAAAATTATGTCTGCCTCAGGCAGTCCAAGGAGCATTTGCAGTTCATTTTCGCCGACATCGTCACTGAATGAAGACGCCTGGTCCAGCATGGTAAGCGCATCCCTCATGCTTCCGTCCGCAGCCCTTGCTATCATCTCAAGCGCGGCAGAGTTTATATTTATTTTCTCAGCCTCTGAAATACGCTGTAAGTGCTCTTTAATTTTTCCCCGCGGAACTTTCCTGAAGACATGATGCTGGCACCGGGACAGGATTGTTGCCGGTATCTTTTTGGGCGCTGTAGTGGCAAAGATGAAAATGACGTGAGGCGGCGGCTCTTCAAGCGTTTTCAGCAGCGCATTAAATGCAGATTCTGACAGCATGTGAATTTCG
Source organism: Nitrospirota bacterium (assembly GCA_016207865.1). GTDB lineage: Bacteria > Nitrospirota > Thermodesulfovibrionia > UBA6902 > DSMQ01 > JACRGX01. The sequence goes on along the minus strand of JACQZD010000034.1, from coordinate 679 downwards.
TCAATGATATATATTTTATACCTGCTGCCCGAAGGCGCGTATTTCACTGTATCTCTCAGGTCACGCACATTATCAACCTGCGTGTTTGATGCGCCGTCAATCTCAAAGACATCAACAGATGAGCCGTTTGTTATTGATATGCAGTCCGGGCATTTTCCGCAGGGTGAGGCAGTGGGCCCTTCAGCGCAGTTCAGTGCCTTTGCCAGAATCCTTGCGGCAGATGTCTTGCCGACACCCCTCGGGCCTGAGAATAAATACGCATGGACGACCTTACCGCCTGCGATGGCGTTTTTCAGGGTCTTGACAAGCGTCTCCTGCCCTGTCAGCTCGTCAAAGCCCTGCGGTCTCCATTTCCTTGCAAGAACGAGATAGCTCATATCAAATCAGTTAACAGTTGACAGTTGTCAGTGAACAGTGAATAGTTTTAAAATACATTTTAATTAAAAATTCCTTAACTCTTAACTTATAACTGTTAACAGTTAACTGTAGTTTAAGTCAGGCTTTCAGGTAATCCTGCGGCACACGGGGCAACTGCTTACCGTTGCTTCCTTCCGAACCTGGCGGGTTTTACAGCACCCTGTCGCACAGGGCCCAAAAGCCTGACAATTTTCAAGACAGTGTCAGTATACAGTAAAAACAACTGACTTTGAAATTTTATTATTATAATTTTTCCACTGTT
>JACQZD010000208.1 GCA_016207865.1 Nitrospirota bacterium | reverse complement strand
TTTTAAACGCGATAATAATTTTACAGGCATTCTTGACTGTCATCTTGCCATAGCCGACACATTGCGGGCTATGGGTGAGTTTACAATAGCAAAAAACTTCTATAAGCAGGGGCTTGAGATTGCCGAGGTTTTGGAAGATGAGGCCTCAGAGGCGGATGCGCTTGCAGGCATAGGTCTTTGCGACAGGGCACTCGGGAACTGGAGAGCCGCCTTGCTGCAAATCAAGGAAGCGCATAAAATTTATAAATCCCTCGGCGACAAAAGAGGCATTGCATTTTCCCTGTGGGCAGAGGCAGGGACTTATAGGATAAAAGGCGATATAAAAAAAGCCCTCCTCACATTCCATTCATCTCTTGGTAAATTCAGAATCCTAAGGGACAGGTCAGGGATTGGTTATTCATACTGCGGTTTGGGAGGCTCCTCAAGGATTGCGGGCAAATTTTCCGATTCGGAAAAATACTATAAGCTGGCTAATGCAGGTTTTAGAAAATCAAAAGACACCTTTGGGCTGGCATATTCGTACTGCGGGCTTGGGAATGTAAAGCGCATGAATGATGATTATAAAAATGCGCTCAATTTTTTCGGAAAAGCCGGTGTATTGTATAAAAGAATCGGCGACAGGGTAAGCCATGCCTATACCCTGTGGAGTATGGGGACAACATATAAGATGCTCGGCGAATTTGAAAGTGCCGGTCAGAAATTCAAAGAGGCATGGGCGTTTTTCAAAAAAACAAAAGACCCGAGAGGGGAGATTTACTGCATGCTCGGCATGGGAGAACTGGAGTACCTGAGTGGTAAAGCGGGAAATGCAGGAAAGGCGTTTTTGAAATCTTTGAAGCGTGCGGATTTTTACGGGTTTAGTGTTGAAAAAGGGTATGCGGAAAAAATGTCTGCGGCACTTGAAACCGGCAAGGGTTTCCCCGTAAATCTGCCTTGAAATATACCTGCCTTTTTGTTAGTATGTGTATCAATGAATGCCCCGGCGCCCTTATCAAAAGCCAATATGTTAAACCGGGTGATTGCCAAAAGCATTGATTTTATCATAGCCGGTGCATTGCTTGAAGTATTACCGAAAATAGGTTATTTTGCAGGGCTGGCTTACATCCTGATATGCGACGGCTTGTTTGAGGGAAGAAGCGTAGGAAAGCGCATAATCGGTCTCAGGGTTGTCTTTCAGGAGACTATGCAGGCATGTACCTTCAGGGAGTCGGTGATTAGGAATTTTCCGTTTGCTGTAGGATATATCCTGATGGGCATAATACCGCTGATTGGTTTTATATTTCCTGCCGCTGTACTGATATTGGAAAGTCTTCTTATCGTAGGTAGTGAAAAGGGCACGAGATTTGGTGATGAGATTGCAAAAACTCTGGTTATAGAGGAAAAGTAAAGGGGGATGAATGTTTCTTCAGAATATACTCGGATGGTTTTCAAATGACCTTGCGGTGGACCTCGGCACAGCCAATACTCTTGTATTTGTGAAAGGCAAGGGCATTGTCTGCAATGAACCGTCTGTTGTGGCTATTCAAAGAGATACGGGCAAGGTCATAGCAGTTGGAACGGAGGCGCAGAGGATGTTAGGCAAGACCCCTGCAAACATTGTGGCGATGAGGCCTTTAAAAGACGGCGTGATAGCGGATTTTGACAAGACCGGCGAAATGCTTAAATACTTCATAAGAAGGGTGCATAACAGAAAGAGTTTTGTTTCGCCGCGCATAGTCATCGGCGTACCTTCGGGTATAACGCAGGTTGAGCAAAGGGCTGTGAAAGATTCTGCAGAGGCCTCGGGCGCGCGTGAGATATATCTTGTGGAAGAGCCTATGGCGGCAGCCATCGGCGTAGGGCTTCCGATAGGCGAGCCCACGGGCAACATGATAGTTGACATTGGAGGCGGGACTACGGACGTGGCAGTCATTTCCCTCCATGGGATTGTATACAGCAAAGCGGTCAGGGTCGGCGGCGACAAGATGGATGAGGCAATAGTGAATTACATAAAAAGCAAGGCAAAGACCCTTATCGGCGACAGGACCGCCGAGCAGATAAAAAGGCAGATAGGCTCTGCATTTAAAGTTGACGACGAAAACAGGGCGATGGAGATAAAGGGCAGGGACCTGGTTTCAGGCATCCCGCGTTCCATTACGATATTTGAAGACGAGATCAGGGAGGCGATAAACGAACCCGTTACCATGATTGTTAATACAATAAAGGCCGCCCTTGAAAATACGCCGCCTGAGCTGGCGGCAGATATTGTTGACAGGGGCATAGTGCTTGCAGGCGGAGGAGCCCTCCTGAGAGGATTGGATATGCTTTTAAAACATACAACAGGGCTTCCCGTAATAGTTGCGGAAGACCCCCTTTGCGCTGTTGTGAACGGAGTCGGAAAGGTACTGGATGACCTGGATATCCTTAAGAGAGTCGCGATGCAGTAAATATCGCATACTCCGCCATCTCTGCGACCTTAGAGTAAAATGCCGCTAAAAAAAAGATTCCTTGCATTTCTGTTTATTGTCCTTTTGATTGTTATACTGCTTACGTATCAGGGCATTAAAGGCAGCGCCGGATTTTATCCTGCATTTGATTTTTTAATTTTTCCGCTGAAAGGTGTTGAACTTGCGGGTTCATCCATGTCATCAGGAATCAAAAACCTTTTTGAAAGGTATTTCCCGGGCTCAGGCAGGGCAGATGAAATCCGTAATCTCAGGGAGAAGATAAGGGAACTTGAGCAGGAGAGGAATAAATTTGCTGAAACGCAGGCAGAGAATGAAAGGCTGAGGGATTTGCTTGAGTTGAAATCCGGGCGGCAGGATTATGTCGCCACAGCCGGTGTCATTGCAAGGGACCCTGCCAACTGGTTTCAAATACTATGGATAAATAAAGGGTCTGAAAAAGGCATTGATAAGAATATGGTTGCTGTAACTGCTTCAGGAATTGTCGGAAGGGTTCACAGGGTTTTGAAAGATACAGCGAATATAATCCAGATAACAGACGTGAATTCATCCGTAGCCGTAAGGTTCCAGTCGCTTAATCTGGAAGGAATCCTTGAAGGCAAGGGCACGGACAGGTGCATTGTAAAATATGTGCCGCAGGAAGAAGAAGTAAGCATTGGGGAAATAGTTGTTACATCCGGGCTTGACGGCATATACCCGGAGGGGCTTCAGGCAGGTTATGTCTCAAAGGTTATAAAAAAAGGCTATGGACTTTTTCAGTACATAGAGGTTATTCCAATGCAGAATTTAAACAAAGTGAGGGAAGTGTCAATCCTCAAACGGTGAACGGTAATCGGTCTACGACTTGCAGAGTGAACAGTGGTCAGTGAACGGTAAAGGGGCAGGGGAAGAAAAATGAAAATTTTTTTAGTTTATCTTGCCGCCGCCTTCCTATCAGTAGTGATACAAGCCAAACTCTTTGCAGGCATAAAACCTGACATTGTGCTGGTCCTCGTATGTTTTTATTCCATCAGAGACAGAGGGATAAAAGGGATGGCATTCGGCGCCTTGACAGGCATGATTATTGATTCTGCCTCCGGGTTTATCCTTGGGCCTAATATGTTGAGCAAGGCTATAGCAGGCTATCTTTCGGCGTCAATAAGGGAAAAATTTTTTGACTGGAATTTTTTGTTAAATACAGCGCTGGTTCTTATTCTCTCTGCACTTGATAATCTTTTGATTTATATCTGCTTCTCACAGTTTGCCGGAATATCCTTTGCGGAAAGGTCATGGATGCCGTCAATTTTGCAGGTTGTTTATACAACATTGGCAGGCATAATTCTATACCCTGTGATTAAAATGGCAACTGAGAAGTGGGAAATGAAAAATGGATAAGAGAATCTCAGCAGGCGCTTATATAATTGTTCTTGTCTTCGCAATCTTTTTTTTAAGGCTTGTTTATCTGCAGATTATAAAGGGCGATGAGTATAAGACAATTGCGGAGTCCAACAGATTAAGAACCATCAAAGTGCCTGCCCCGCGCGGCATAATTTATGACAGAAACAATAAACCTCTCGTAAAAAACATCCCGTCCTATGACATATCTCTTGTCAGGGAAGAGATGAAAGACCCTGAAGCCTTGGCGGCTTTGTGTAACCTTTTGGGGATTGACCACGCGGCGGCTAAGAGCCGGCTTGACAGCGCCGTAAATCCTTTTGAACCGGTAAAAATAAAAGAGAATATTTCATGGGAGGAAGTTGCAAAGGTTGAGGCCAGGAGGCTTGATTTTCCCGGCATGCAGATAGATGTTGAAACTGGCAGGGAATATATTTACGGCTCTGTGGCAAGTCATGTTGTCGGCTACCTCGGCAGATTGACTCCCAAACAGGCAAAAAGTCCTGATTTCAAGGATGTGCCTAAGAGTGCATTCATAGGTCAGTGGGGGCTTGAGAAGATATATGATAAATACCTGCGTGGCGTTGCCGGCGAGAGGATTATTGAGGTGGATGCAATAGGCAGAGAGGTAAGGGCGTTTGGAGAGAAAGAACCGGTAAAGGGGAATGATCTAAAGCTCACTATTGACATAGACCTTCAGGCAAGAGCCGAAGAGATGCTGAAAAATAAAGCAGGTGCAGTTGTTGCGCTTGATACAAACACGGGCGGCATACTCGTGCTTGCAAGCGCGCCATCCTTTGACCCGAATCTTTTTGCCAGAGGCATAAAATACGCAGACTGGGAAACGGTTGTAAACGACCCTAAGAAACCGCTTCTCAACAGGGCGCTTCAGAGCCAGTATCCGCCGGGTTCTACATTTAAAATTATTACGGCCATTGCGGGGCGGGAGCAGGGCATATTAACGGACGGGACAAAGGCGGTCTGCAGGGGCGGTCTTAATCTGGGCTCGCATTTATTTAAGTGCTGGAGAAGAAAGGGGCACGGCGCAGTTGCGTTTAAAAGGGCTATAGTTGAATCTTGCGACGTATTCTTCTATGAGGCAGGAAGGAAGGTTGGTATTAATAAAATAGCGGATTACGCCTCAGCCTTCGGGCTTGGAGAGCCGGCCGGCCTTAACCTTGCCGAGGAAAAATCAGGCATTGTGCCGTCCACTGCGTGGAAATATAAAACAAAAAAAGAGCAGTGGTATATGGGTGAGACGTTTAATACAGCAATAGGACAGGGATATGTATCTGCTACTCCTGTGCAGATGGCGCGTCTTATCTCTGCCGTTGCAAACAACGGAAAATTGTATAAGCTGAATTTAATTTATTCCGCCGGCTCAACGCCGCAGGTTGTCAGAGAGGTCCATCTTCAGCCTGAAACATTTGAGGCGGTAAGAAATGCGCTTGCCGGTGTTGTGGCAGAGCCCGGAGGCACAGGTTATATGGCGCGTTCAAAACTCGTGAACATTGCCGGGAAAACAGGAACGGCGCAGGTTGTGAGTGAGAAAAAAGGCGGGAAAAATCCCACAGGCGAGTTTAGGGATCATGCGTGGTTTGTGGCATATGCGCCTGCCGCAGACCCGCAGATAGCAATGTCGGTTTTTGTGGAGCATGGGGGTCATGGAGGCGCGGCGTCCGCGCCGATCGCAAAGGCGGTTATTGAGGAATATTACAGGGAAAGGGATCAAGTGGTAAAGTAACATACTAAGGTTCACTGGAATCCATGAACCTCGAAGCGAGTCTATGCGAAGAGTCGCTCCGACCTTGAATCCTAATTTTATAAAAGTTATGTTTGACAAAGAAACATTAAAGAAATTTGAGTGGCCTATTTTTATTGCCGTGCTGATATTGTCTTTTATAGGTGTAATGACAATATACAGCGCAACACGTTCTTTGACCGGGGAAGGACAGCAGTCATTCTATTTGAAGCAGGTATTCTGGCTTTTTATAGGCCTGCTGTGTTTTGTACCTTTGATAAGCTTTGATTACCGCTGGTTTATCAGGTCTGCATATGTCTTGTTTGTCATCAGTGTTATCCTGCTTATTGCTGTTATTATCGCTGGCAGGATAGGCATGGGCGCGCAGCGGTGGATGTCCATAGGCCCTTTTTCCTTTCAGCCCTCCGAAATATTTAAGATTTGTTTTGTTCTGGCGATTTCAAAATATCTTGCGGATTCAGAGCACAAGGACATTCTGGGCTTAAAAGAATTGTTTCAGATGATGTTTGCCTTTGTTGCCTTGCCTCTGATATTGATTTTGAAACAGCCTGACTTAGGGACAGGGCTGATGCTGCTTTTTATTTTCTGCTCCGTGATTTTAACCGTCGGAGCCAGGAAAAAACTCATTGTAGTCACCATTATCATTGCCATTGTCTCACTGCCTTTTTTGGGGAATATCGTCTGGTCGGGATTGAAAGACTATCAAAAACAGAGACTGGTTGCATTCATTGACCCCAAGGCAGACCCCCAGGGAACAAGTTATCATATAAACCAGTCAAAGATCACCATAGGTTCAGGGAAAATTTTTGGCAAAGGTTATTTAAAAGGGACGCAGGGACCGCTGAGGTTTTTGCCGGAGAGACATACGGATTTTATTTTTTCCGCATTTGCGGAAGAGTGGGGATTTGCAGGCAGTGTTTTTTTATTCCTGCTGTATCTCTTCATTATACTCAGGGGCTTTGATACCGCAAAAAAGGCGCGGGATCCTGAGGGAAGGTATCTGGCCCTTGGAATTACCTATATGATTTCATTTTATTTCATCATAAACGTCGGGATGACCCTCGGCGTGGTACCCGTTGTCGGCGTGCCCCTGCCGTTTATGATTTACGGAGGCACTGCACTGCTTTCAAATTTCATTGCAATCGGGATTTTGATTAATGTTAGGATGCGCCGGTTTCTGCTGTTTTACTGAACAAAAAACGGCGCGTGGTTGGAGGTAAATACAGGCGGGTCTTTTTTTAATATTTCAGAGACCGCCTTATTTTTTTTAAATTCGTTATCAAGGAACCGCCTCACCTGCTTTCTATCCCACCCCTTTGGATGTGAAAAATCAGTATAAAGAGAAAGGTCTCCTTCGTAAAAGCTGCTGGTTTTAAATTTTTCTGTTTCAGGCCCATAGACAGGCATGTTGAATATTGCAAGATTTAAAAAACCTATTGCATCTTTGTGGTTAATGACAAATTCAAGGGTTTTCCGCGCCTCTGTCAGCGTCTCTGCCGGCGTGCCGAAAAGCAGATAGACATATGATGCAATCCCTGCATTTCTCAGCGTCGTTAAAGCGAGAGACGCCGTCTCAAGGTTAATCCCCTTCTGCATTTGATCCAGTACCCCCTGGTCCCCTGATTCAAGACCGAGTTTGAGCATTACGCAGCCGGATTTTTTCAATGCAATACAGAAGTCTTTATCTGTCAGCAGGTTGCTGATGCGCGCAAAACCATACCGCGGAATATTTAAAGGACTGCCGGCGAGTTTTTTTAAAAGCGCCGTACTTACGCCATTATCCAACAGATGGACCATGACGGGGTTTGTTTTTGCAATCAGTTCATTGATGTCCATTACTGCCTGATTCTCTGTTGTTGGAATATATGGATTGGCTTCGGCTTTTTCAGGGCAGAAGGTACACTTGTTCCATTGGCATCCGCTTGAGGCGCTGTACGGCAGAATCAGTCCGGGCGACAGATATTCATTTAGGGGCAGGGAATTATAATAGGGGGTAAAATGGTCTGTCTTGATATTTTTGGCTCCTAAAATTGAGAGCAGTTGGTGTTCTCCCGGCCCTGCAACAATGTAATCCGCTAGACCGCTGAACGGGTTTTTCCAATTCGGATTTTTCATCCAGGAGGTCACAAGCCCTCCGCCCAGCACAATTTTAAGCGCGGGAAATTCTTTTTTGAGAAAGCCTGCCATTGCAAAGGTGCACAGCGCCTGGCTTAAATAATTCAGGGAAAAACCAATTGCAAATGGATTGTTTTTCCGCACAAGCCCGGAAAGTCTTTCTTTGAAATATGGATAAAATGGATTTTGCCCGGGGTGTTCAGCAGACCTCAGGAGGTCCCTGCTTCTGAGCGGAGAGAGTTCCTGATGATGAAAATCCGCAATACCGTATGTGAATCCATTATCCACGGACATCTCAACGGCGCGGTTTAAATCAATGACAGCGCGCTTGTAGCGGTCAATGGAATGATAAGTCTTCCGGTCTTTGAGCAAGGCATAGTTTTTCAGAATATTCCGGAAGGCCCGAGCCGTCCATTTATCAGAAGGTTTTGCGGTTTGCAGCTTAGGATTGTTAATAAAATAAAGAAGCGCCTCCAGATTCGCATCCAGAAGTTCGTGTTTGATATTGTGCCGTCTCAGCGCGCCCGAAAGCCTTGCTAATCCGGCAGGCGGCTCACACGGCTTTGCAACAGGAGGGTGAATGAGTATCATATTCCTAGCTTTTTTACAATATCAACAACCGGAGTAAAGATAAACCTCTTGCCTTCTTTCCGCATCTCAAGCAGGCCCATATCTTTTAGAGCGAGCAAATCAGTGCGCGCAGTCTGGTAAGTAACACCGTGAACATTTGCATGTGTCTCAATGGCATAAATTTCTTGCGATTTTTCAAGCGCGCTTGCAAGCAGTGTGCGCTGTCTTAGGTTTAAAGCAGGATATTTCACAGCAAAACGGTATGCATTTTTTTTCTCTTTCTGCTTTCTTTCAATATATGCGTTCAGCGTTTCCATGGCCTTATGTATTGCCTTGAGGTTGTACACAATGAAATAAGTGGCATCGTTATCATCCACTTCTGAATATAGAAAAGCCCTGTAGTACTGAGTTCGCGCATTTAGTATTGCAGTGGATACCGACATATATTCAAACAGCCAATACCCGTGTTTAAGCATATACCAATAGAAAAGCGCCCTTGCTGTGCGTCCGTTTCCGTCCATAAAGGGATGGACATATGCAACCCAGAAATGAATTAGTATCCCTTTTATGATCGGATTGACGAACTCATCCTCCCTGTCGCTGTTTACAAAATTGCACAGGTTCTCCATTGTTGCAAGTACATCAGCCGCCTTGGTCGGCACATGAAGGATCTGCCCGTCGCTGTCAAAGACATGAATTTCATCATCGGTGACTGTCCTGAATCTGCCAATCCATGAAGGAACTTCAAGGGTGTTTTCTGTCATGGATGCGTGAATTCTATTTATTAGGTCTATGGTAAGCGGCTCTGATAGATGTCTCTTTATCATC
>JACQZD010000207.1 GCA_016207865.1 Nitrospirota bacterium | reverse complement strand
TCATAACCCGCATGAAAGCACACTCGGCACATTCTTAAGGTCCACAAACGACGGCAGCGCACTTTGCTTAAAGTGCCACAAGAAGTAAGAGTCTGAACAGATTATTCAAAAAGGGTGTCCCAATCGGGACACCCTTTTTTTTGTCTTTCATAAGTTTTAGGGTGTTATTTTTTTCTCATTTATCATGATGTCATTCCTGCGGAAGCAGGAATCCATTTCCTCAGAATAAAGACACTGGATTCCCGCTTGAAATCTGCGGGAATGACGGGCAAAGATGTTTTTATGGCTCCCGACAAGCGGGAATGACAAAAAAGAACAGCATAAGTTTTTTGGAATATTACACTATGCATAGACTTTGAGGTAGAAAGTATTTTAAAATAAAATGTTATGAAAGTTTTAATGCTTAATCCGCCATATGGAAAGGATTTCTGCCGCTCAGCCAGATGGGCTGCGAAATCCCGCGGCCGGGTGCAAAGACACCCGGACTGGATGCTTATTGCCGCGGCAGTGCTTGAAGATGCAGGCCATGAGGTTAAATTCGTTGACGGCGCCGCGCTGAATCTTGAGCGTGATGAGATTAAAAATATTATTCGGGATTTTTCTCCTTCAATGGTTGTCATCCACACCACCACGCCGTCTATTTACAATGATATTTCGTATGCATCCCTTGCAAAAGAAGTCTGCAGGCCGGTTATTGTTTTAATAGGGGCGCATGTGTCGGCTGAGTTTGAGGACACCTTTAGAATATCAAACGGCGCCGTAGATATAATCGCCCTCGGGGAATATGACTACACGCTCAGGGATATAGCGTCAGGAAAACCCGTGAAAGACATTGAGGGCCTTGCATATCAGGAAAAAGGCGCAGTTATTAAGACGCCTGAAAGACCTATGCTTGATGTCAGGGAACTCCCTTTTCCTGCATGGCGCCATATAAAACCCGAGTGGTATCAGGATGCAGGCAAAAGGTTTCCGTTTTTGACTCTTATTTCAGGGCGGGGCTGTTTTGCCAGATGCACGTTCTGCCGCGATACGCCTGTAATGTACGGCAGGAGGCTCAGGTTAAGGGAGCCGGCACAGGTGGTAGATGAGATGGAGTACGACATAAAACTTTTCCCATATATTAGGGAAATTATGTTTGAAACAGATACCTTCACAGCCTCGCGCGGACATGTGGAGGGCGTGTGCGAGGGAATCCTCAAGCGCGGATTAAAAATTTCATGGAGCTGTAATGCGAGAGTGGATATAGACTTATCGCTTTTGCCGCTTATGAAAAAGGCAGGCTGCCGCATGCTGATGGTCGGCTTTGAATTCGGCACTCAGGAGGCGCTTGATTCCGTAGAAAAAGGCACTAAGCTGGAGCAGGCCAGGCGTTTTGCCGAAGAGGCAAGCAGGTTAGGGTTTATCATACACGGGTGTTTTATGATCGGCGCCCCTGGAGAGACCAAAGAAACGGCGAGGGCAACAATAGAATTCGCAAAATCCCTTCCTGTGGATACGATTCAGATTTCAGGCATATGCACGTATCCCGGAACGGAAATGTATAAATGGGCTAAGGAAAAGGGCTATCTCGTTCCCAAAGACTGGAGGGAATGGATTGACAATGAGCTTGAACAGTGCACCCTCCTGAGCTATCCGCAGCTTTCCAAGGAGGAGATAGACAGCCTGATTGACGAGGGATTGAAGTCTTTTTATTTAAGGCCCAGACAGATGTTAAGGATGGCTTTAAACATGAGAAATATGGGAGATGTAAAGAGAAAGTTATACGGCTTAAAGAGCTTTTTAGGATATTTCAAAAAGGAAGGAGCAATAAGCAGATGAAGGTAATGTTAATGGACCCGCCCCGTTTTATGGGGCATCCGATAGGCCGCATTCTCGGCAGTTTCGGCACAAACAAGGCGGACCAGGCCTGGCCCCCTTATGATTTGCAGATAATGGCAGGATACTGCAGAAAAAACGGACATGATTTCAGGCTGTTAGACGCAAACAACTTAAAACTGTCGTATGAAGATGTATTTAATGAAATAAAGATATACAGCCCTGACTGGGTTATCTATCTGACCTGCTTCCCTAATTTTATCCTTGATGCGCAGACGGCGTCTGCCGCCAAGAGGGCGGACCGTAATATTAAGACAGCCTGCATGTCCCTTTCCATTTACAGCGTCCAGTCGCCTGAAGTTCAACTGTCCAAGCTTCCTGATTTGGATTTTATTGCGTGGGGCGAGCCTGAAGTGCCGCTTATGCAGTTGATTAACGGCCTGGAGCCTCAAAAGGTAAAGGGCATATACTACAGGGATGCGGACGGGAGGATTAATTTTACCGGAGAATCGCAAAAGGCCGTAAACCTTGACGATTTGGGCGTGCCTGTTCATTCTGTTTTGCCGGTAAATATTTATAAATGTCCTGTGTCTCTCAGCCGCCCGATGACTATTGTCAACTGTTCAAGAGGGTGCACTAACTGGTGCGTGCACTGCCAGGCCGGCGCTTTTCAGAGGCCGGTTCGTTACCGCTCGGTAGATAATGTCTTGGAAGAGCTCCGGGAGATTAAGTCGCTCGGCATAAAGGAGATTAAGTTTTATGACTGTTCCCTGCCGACCAATGCTGAGTTTACAAAGCAATTATGCAGCAGGATGATAAGTGAAAAATTTGGTTTTACGTGGAATTGCAATGCCAGGGCGGAAATGCTGAATGAGGACCTACTGAAAATTATGAAAACGGCAGGATGCCATTCAATAAGCATCGGCTGTGAGAGTTCAGACCCTCAGGTCTTGAAAAACATGCGCAAGAACGAAACGCCCCAGCAGATTGAAGACGCAGTCAGACTGGTGAAAAGGATGGGGATGCGTGTTTTAATGTATCTGACGTTCGGCCTTGAGGGAGAGACAAAGAAAACAATGGAAGAGACTTACAAGTTTGCCAAAAGGCTCAAGCCGGAGTTTGTAACATTCGGCATAGTGGTCCCTGCGCCCGGCACTCCGTTTTATAATTCTCTGGAAAAAAAGGGACAGCTGCGGAATAAGGATTTAGAGTGGCAGGACCCCAATGCAATGCCGTCTTTTTCATATCCGGCCCTGTCGCCAGAGGAGATTCTCAACTTTACCAGGGCGGCATACCGCAGTTATTATTTTGACACCGGCTATATATTGAACAGGATTAGAACCTTGAGGTCCTTTACTGAATTTAAGGCAGGGGTCACAAATGCGTTAAAGATGGCCAGGCGCTATATCTTAGAAAGAGTTAAGTGATATGGCGGTGGTGCTTATAACGGAAGAGGCCATCCCGCCGGTCCAGAGGTTTTCCCTGACGCAAAAAATAGCCGAAGAGCTTGCAGATTTAGGGATGCCAGTTTATCTTGTCAGCGTCAGGGGCAGCGGCGAATTTAAGCATAAAGGGGTCGTACATGTATCCGTAGATGTGCCCGGCTGGAATCTTTTTGACCTCACACAGCGCATCCGCGCCAATCTGAAATTATGCGCGGAAACGCTCAGGCTCTGCCGCAGGAATAATATTAAAGCAGTTTACGGATGGTGGCCGATAGTGTTTTTTGCCCGTTATGCAGGAGGTATCCGGAATGTCGCAGCTGATATGCCTGAATTTATGGATGTTATGTACAGAAGCTTCCGCAAACCCCTGCCGTTATTAATGGGCGCGGCATTAAGGACCTTTCAGAAGGCAGCAGCCGGGGCATGCAAATTTGTTGTAACAGAATCAGATATAGCAAGGGCGGTCTGGTGCAGCAGGGGTGTGCCTTACGAAAAAACATATTCCCTTCCCTACGGCATTGAAGCGGATGTTTTCAGTTCTGCAAAGCCGGCAGGTTTCCGCCTGGAAAATAATATCAAAGATGACGAGGTTATGATTCTATACCACGGCGATATCGGCATTGACGACGGTGTTGACGTGCTTATACGGGCGGCAAACAATCTGCCGGTTAAGGTAGTGCTTGCAGGCGGCGGCGAACGGAAATATATGGATTACTTAAGAACCCTTGCCGCTTCCAATATATTATTTACAGGCTGGATTCCATACAGCATAATGCCTGAGGTTGCGGCGTCCGCTGATATATGCGCGGCGCCTTTTAGAAGCTCTCTGTACACTAATTCCACCTGTCCGCTTAAGCCGATGGAGGCCATGGCTGCCGGAAAGGCTCTGGTTGTATCTGACCTTCATACCTTTTCCCTTTATGTAACAGACAAGGTTGATTGCAGGCTTGTAATTCCTGGCGACGCGGACAGCCTCAAAGAGGTTATATCAGAATTAATCTCCAATCCTGAGGAACGCAGGCGTCTGGGAGAGAATGCGAAGAAAAGCGCAAGGGAAAAGTTTGATTGGCGCATCCGCGTGAAAAAAGAGGCGGCAATATTAATTGAGCTGGCGAAAAGATGTTAAAAAGGTAAATCTTAATGATAAAAAACTGGTCTTTTAACAAGATTTTTATCGGACTAATTTTATTTCTTTTCCTTATAAATCTCCCTGTTTTTTTTAACATTGTCAATTGTGGTTTTGATACAGTTGCATGTTATCAAGGGTTTTTCTTCCATTACAATGAGCTTTATTATAATAATGAACTTCCCTTTTGGATACCTTTCGGCAACTATGGATTAGCAGAATACTCTGTGCCGCTTTCTTATTCGCCCTCTGCTTATTTAACCTTATTTTCAGGCTGGCTGTTAAAAATTAAAGAAGTTCTTATGCTTTTCAAGGTGTCTCTATTTTTAGAGCAGATTGTATTTCTATTGGGCATGTATATGCTTTCAAATAGATTGTTTAAAAATAAAACAACGGTTTTATTTGTGTGCATATCCGCTTTAGGCAGTCAGTTTCTGCTGGACCAGGTGGTGTTCAATTTCCGAGGTTATTCTCATGCGCCGCTTATTATCTATTTTATTGTCCGTTTCTTTGAGGATTACAAACTCAGACGCCTGGCACTGGCTGCAAGTGTCTTTTTTATATCGTTGTTCGGAACAACCCATCTGGCGCCGATCCAATTATTGCCGGTAATGATAATATGCGGAATATTATTTACAGGTAATTACAAGGGCCTATATCGCAGATTTTCATTGGATAAGAAAGATATTGTTTTAACCCTTCTTTATACTGCTTTTTTGATAACGCTTGCTGCCGCCTGGTACAGCTATATCCAAAATTCACAGAAATTTACGCAATCATTGACATACGGAAGAGACCCTGTCACCATGCACACATATTTAGATGTTTTTCTCACTTATGGCGCAAATATAAATTTTAAAAAATTTTTGGACCTGTTGATACCCGCAGGCTTTTCTACTGAAAGTATAACGCTGTTTGTCGGTCTAACGCCTTTAGTCTTTGTAATTTACGGCTTTATAAGGGTAAGAGCCCTTTTGTTTTTCGCCTTTGCGGCAGTTGTTGTTATCCTCGGACTGCTGTCTGCCGGTGATAAGACGCCTGTTGCAGAACTTCTTTACCGCTACTCCCCGGGCATGAAATATTACAGACACATAGGCTTTGTTGCGGCAAGCTTTAAAATGTTTCTGCCCCTTATGGCAGGATTTGGACTGGACTATTTTTTGAAAGAATTGAACTCAAGGGACAAAGCAGGCAGGGAAATTATAATGCTCATTTCAGCAGGCGCTGTTCTTTTAGCAGCGGCGTCAGGTGTTTTTATAGGTCTCACTGACAGGGCGTGGTTAAATATATTTCTAATCGCAGTCCCTGCTGCATGCATTCTCTCATTTGCGGGATTTTACAAATATTTTTATGATAAAATATTTTATATTAAAGTTGTACTTGTTGTATGCATTGCCATGGAAATGTTTATTTACCGGGGTATACTTACAAGCGGATACTATCCCATGTCGCAGGAACGCAGGCCGATATACCAATATGCCGAAGTCAACAAGTATGCCTTTCCGATAACGAGGGCTGCGAGTCCGCCTGACTTAAGGTCTTTTACCATATATCCTTCTTTGTTTTTGCAGCATGTTTGCTCATATGTCGTAAGTGTTTATAATTTTATTCAGTGGGACGCTTGTATGTCCGAATTCAGGAATGACTTTCTGACTAAGAATGTGCTTAATTTAATAAATTTAAAAGGAGGCGAATTTGGCGGGTGGATGCAGGTGTTTTTACCTAAGGATATCAATTTCCGATATAGCCTGGGGTGTGAATCTCCTAAATTAAAGATAATATCAAATGTTATTTTCACAAACAATATAGATGAAGCCATGAAAGCGGTTAAGGCCACAAAAAATATTAATGAGGTAATTGTTCTTAGCCAGGTCCCTGAACATTTACGGCATGACAAGGACCTTGGACCGGCTGAGGGTGATAAATCTTTTATAAAAGTGACTGACTATAAGGCCAACGGGCTTGAACTGGAAGTATTCTCATCAGGTAATAATCTATGGCTTTATTATGCAGACGCATGGCATCCTGACTGGAAGGCATTTCTAAATGACAAGCCTGTTTATATTGCTCAGGCAAATCTTGCATTTAAGGCTATTAAACTTGAAAAGGGCGAGAACAGGGTAAGGTTTGTATTTGACGATAGATATGGCAAAAGACTTGCATATATTCTAATATTAGGCGAGCTGTTATTTATGGCGGCTATATTGCTTAAGGCGGCAGCTGTTGCAGTGCAAAATAAAGATGAGGGAGGTGTTTAATGAAGGTTGTCATTTTAGCAGGTGGATTTGGGGCTCGCTTGAGCGAAATGACGGATTTAAAGCCTAAACCCATGATAGAGATAGGAGAAAAGCCTGTTTTGTGGCATATCATGAAAATATATTCTCACTACGGGTTTAATGATTTTATTATCTGCCTCGGATATAAGGGATATATCATAAAGGAATATTTTACCAACTATTTCTTACATCAATCCGATGTTACTGTTGATTTAAAAGAAAATAAGATGGTTGTTCATGACTGCAAATCAGAACCCTGGAAGGTAACTTTAATAGATACAGGATTAAACACAATGACAGGCGGAAGGATTAAAAAGACCCAAAGGTATATCGGCGATGAGACTTTTATGCTTACATACGGAGATGGCGTTGGGGATATAAATATTAATGAACTCCTGGCCTTTCATAAAACACATGGTAAATATGCAACAATAACTACTGTTCAACCGCCCGGCAGATTTGGCATGCTGGAGTTGGATGATAAGGATAGCGTGCTTTCATTTCTTGAAAAACCAAAAGGCGACGGCGGGTGGGCCAATGGAGGCTTTTTTGTTTTAGAGCCTAAGATTTTTGATTATATCAGCGGCGATGAGATTGTTTGGGAAAAAGAACCCTTGGAAAAATTAACATATGACAGACAGCTTGCAGCTTATAAACATTATGGATTTTGGCATCCTATGGATACCCTGCGTGATAAAAATCTATTAGACTCTCTATGGAAATCAGGCAAGGCATCTTGGAAGTTATGGAATTATCAATAACAATGAGGAGCAACCTTGATTAATAGGGCATTCTGGAAAGACAAAAAGGTCTTTATCACGGGACATACAGGCTTTAAAGGCACGTGGCTGTCTCTTTTCCTATATTCGCTTGGTGCGAAAATATCAGGATATGCCCTAAATCCGCCTACTGAACCGAGTTTATACGAGCTGTGCAAAATCAACAGGTTTGTTAATTCTAAAATCGCTGATGTAAGAGACGGAAAACTGTTAATCAAGGCCATGCTTGATGAAGCTCCGGAGATAGTTATACATATGGCGGCGCAGTCCCTGGTAAGGGTATCTTACAGCAATCCCGTGGAGACTTATGAAGTAAATGTTATGGGAACGGTAAACCTTTTTGAGGCCGTGAGGACCTGCAAGACTGTTAAGGCGGTTATTAATGTGACAAGTGATAAATGTTATGAAAACAGGGAGTGGTGCTGGGGGTACAGAGAAGATGAACCTCTGGGCGGTTATGACCCATATTCAAACAGCAAGGCTTGTTCGGAATTAGTGACGTCTTCATATCGCAGGTCCTTTTTTAATAAAAAAGACCATGGCGCAGCAGCGGCATCTGTTCGTGCGGGCAATGTCATTGGAGGCGGCGACTGGGCTGCCGACAGGTTGATTCCGGATTGTATGAGGGCGCTTTTAAAGGGTGAAAAAATAATTGTAAGAAATCCTAAGTCCATTAGACCCTGGCAGCATGTAGTAGAACCGCTCAGCGGATATTTGACGGTCATTGAGAAGTTATATGAGGAGGGACCGCTGTTTGCCGAGGCATGGAACTTTGGACCAAATGACGACGATGCAAAATCTGTGGAGTGGATAGTTAAAACCATCTGTAAAAAATGGGGGCCTGGCGCAGACTATGTAATAAGCAGCAGCGAACAACCGCATGAGGCAGGTTATCTCAAACTTGATTGTTCAAAGGCAAAAAGCAGACTTGAATGGCATCCGAGATGGAATATTGAAAAGGCGATTGACAAAATCATTGAGTGGACACGGGCGTATAAACAAAAAAAGGACTTAACGGATGTTTGTTTGAGTCAGATAGAAGAATATTTAAACAGCAATAGGGAATAAAGGCCATATTCCCGGATACAAACAGCCGGAGAGGGATAGAGGAATTTTCACATGCCAAAGAAAAGAATAAAACGCGGGGATATTGTTGAACTTAGCGCCCCTCTTGCCGGTAAATCTCAGAAAAAAAAGAAAGAAATGTATGTTGTGATAAATATTGTAAAAAATTATGCGCTTGTTGCGGCCCTTACCTCTAATCTTAAATATGACGGCGTATTTATTGAAGAGGATGGTCTTGAATCCGGAAGGTTGAAAAACAAACTGGTTGTTATGATAGAGAAGCTTAACCAGGTCTCTGCAGCCGGATGTAATTATATTGCTTCATTAAAAATGGAAAGTTTTGAAAAAATTTTAAGGGGCATACAGTTTTATTTTACAACCCTATTTTATCGTTCCATTCACAAACCGACTCAAAATTCAGAATTCATCCCGGGCCAATCAAGGATTAACTATGCCGGCAGGGTGTTTGATGAAAAAGAGATGATAAACCTTATTGACAGTTCTCTTGATTTCTGGCTTACGGCGGGCAAATATGCTGAGAAATTTGAGAGAGATTCAGCGGATTTTTTAGGAGTCAAATATTGTTCATTAGCCAATTCAGGTTCTTCCGCCAATCTTTTAGCCTTTATGGCTTTAACATCAACAAGGCTTGGCGAGAAAAGGATTAAAAAAGGCGATGAGGTTATAACTGCGGCAGCGGCCTTTCCAACTACCGTTACTCCAATTATCCAATATGGCGCGGTCCCTGTATTTGTTGATATAACTCTCCCCACTTACAACATAGACTGCGCAATGCTTGAAAAGGCATTGTCTAAAAAAACAAAGGCAGTAATGCTGGCTCATACACTGGGTAATCCGTTTAACCTGCAGGCGATAAAAGATTTTTGTGACAAGCATAACTTATGGCTGGTTGAGGATAATTGTGATGCCCTTGGAGCTAAATACTTATACAATGGCGAGTGGAAATATACGGGAACGATTGGTCATATAGGGACCTCAAGTTTTTATCCGCCGCATCATATAACCATGGGCGAAGGAGGTGCTGTTTATACAAACGATGCCCGGCTTAAGCGTTTAATTGAATCATTCAGAGACTGGGGAAGGGATTGCTGGTGTCCTTCTGGACATGATAATACGTGCCGAAAGCGGTTTAAGCAGCAATTCGGGGAGCTCCCTTACGGTTATGACCATAAATATGTCTATTCCCATTTGGGATATAATTTAAAAGTAACAGATATGCAGCCGGCAATAGGGTGCGCTCAACTAAATAAATTGCCGGATTTTATAGAATTGCGGAAGAGAAATTGGAGGCTGCTGAGAAATGGGTTAGCAGGCCTTTCTGACAAGTTTATTTTACCTGAGGCAACACACAATTCAGACCCCAGCTGGTTTGGATTTTTGTTAACCCTGAGAGACAATGCAGGATTTACCCGCAGCGATATAGTAAATTACCTTGAATTAAATAAGATACAGACCAGGATGCTTTTTACCGGTAATATTCTAAGGCACCCTTGTTTTGATGAACTGAAGAAATCAGCAGAGGGGTACAGGATTGTCGGAGAATTAAAAAATACGGATACTATAATGGAGCAATCATTCTGGGTTGGTGTTTATCCCGCGATAACCGAGGAAGCTGCTGAATTCATAATTGAAAAATTTCATGAATTTTGCAGAAGATAAAAGCAAGAAGTTTTTAACCGGGACAGGAGAAAAGTTGATGCTGAATATAACTGATAAATTAATTTTAACTGCAGGGCCGTCCATAACTTCCAAGGAAGTAGAATATGTAACCCAGGCAGTGGTGAACGGGTGGAATAAACACCATAGTGATTA
>JACQZD010000020.1 GCA_016207865.1 Nitrospirota bacterium | reverse complement strand
GATTATTTCGGGGATACATATCCTCAATAAATTATGCTCAACAAACTCCTGAACGTTCTGTTCCCCGAATCCTGCCCTGTATGCAGGAAGCCGTCAACATTCCATAAAACTGCTCCTATATGCGCTGAATGCTGGGATGGGATTTCTCCCTACAACGGAGCGATTTGCCGCATATGCGGCAAATCGCTGGTCTCGGATGCTTCAATTGAATGCGGCGGGTGCATTACAAAAAAGCCTGTGTTTAAGCAGGCGCGAAGTTTTGGATTGTACGACGGGACGTTAAAAGAGGCAATTAATCTTTTGAAGTATCATAAAATCAAAAGACTTTCAAAGCCGTTATCTGCTATAATTTCAACTGCTGAAATTACAGGCACTGATGCAGTGCTGCCGGTCCCGCTTTATAAGAAGAGGCTCAGGCACAGAGAGTTTAATCAATCAGCCCTTCTGGCAAAATATCTTGCAGGGAACATGGGTGTTCCGCTTGCAATGGGTTGCCTTGTGAAAGTCAGGGACACGATGCCACAGGTCGGGCTTAGCGCGCAGGAAAGAGAGAAGAATATTAAGAACGCCTTTGAGGTCCGGGACAAGGGATTTATTCAGGGCAAGACCCTGATGCTTGTGGATGATGTAATCACGACAGGCGCAACAGTGAGGGAATGTTCAAGGCAATTGAAAAAGGCAGGGGCAAAATATATTTATGTAATGGCCCTCGCGCACGGGAAAATGGATTGATACAGGATAAGAGCGAAAGGTTGAAGGATGAGGGTTTAAAGTTAATAGATGAAAGCTGAACAATAACGGCATATATATTTTCAACACTTTAAGAATACAACCCGCCTGCTGGCAAGGTTGAGGTATAGAAGATAAAGGAATATGTGTTTGAGAAACTTTAAGGCAACACCTTAAAGTCATGCTGCCTTTTTATAGAAAGTTTGGAGCAAATACTTGAAATTTTTGCAGCATGACAGATAATAATCATAGTTGTATTCTTAAAATTTTGAGGGCACATATGCCTTTATCTGAAATTTAAACTGCAAAAAATTTAAAACTATGTTTAAAATTTTACAAAAACAGTCTCTTGCGCCGAAAGTTGACATGATGGTGATAGATGCGCCTTATATTGCCCGCCATGCAAAGCCCGGGAATTTTATTATCCTGAGGCTTAATGAGAAAGGCGAGAGGATACCGCTTACCATTGCAGACTCAGACAGCGAAAAAGGAACTATCACAATACTCTTTTTGAAAGTCGGAAAGACTACAGAATCTTTAGGGATGCTTAAGAAAGGACAGCGAATAAGAGACATCGCAGGGCCCCTCGGTCATCCCACGCCTGTGAAGATGTATGGAAATTGTGTGCTTGTCGGCGGAGGCATCGGCTCTGCCACTCATTACCCCATAATTAAAGCGCTTAAAAATGCGGGCAACAATACAACGATGATTTTAGGCGCGCGCACAAAGGAGCTTCTTATATGGGAAGAAAAATTAAAAAAACATGCGGATGATTTTTTAATTGCAACAGATGACGGCAGTTCAGGCAGGAAGGGTTTTGTCACGGATGTTCTAAGGGATGTCATCAGCCAAAAACCGGTTAATCTCGTAGTTGCCGTAGGGCCTATCAGGATGATGCGCGCGGTCTCTGAACTCACGAAACCTCATGCAATTAAAACCATAGTCAGTCTGAATTCCCTGATGGTTGAAGGTACTGGTATGTGCGGCGCTTGCAGGGTGACGATTGCGGGAAAGACAATGTTTACCTGCGCTGACGGCCCTGAATTTGACGGGCATGATGTGGATTTTCAGGAACTTGAAAACAGGCTTAGTTTTTATAAGGAGGAAGAGGCCGAGGCATACAGGCTGTTTATGAGTAGGGGGTCAAGGGGTCAAGGATTCAAGTGAACATATCACAGATGAACACAGATTATGAGCAGATTGTCACAGATATTTCTGCGATCATCTGTATTTTGTCTGTGTCTATCTGCGTATTTTAAAAATGAGACACAGAAATCCCATAAAAAGAAGTAAAGACTTCAAAGAGGTCGCGCTGGGCCTGACTGAAAAGCAGGCATTGAAAGAGGCAAACCGCTGTCTTCAGTGTAAAAAGCCCTTGTGCGTTGAAGGCTGTCCCGTTGAAATAAACATACCCAAGTTTGTTGCATTCGTAAAAGAAGGCGATTATTTAAGCGGGCTTAAAAAGATAAAAGAGTCCAATAACCTTCCTGCAATCTGCGGCAGGGTATGCCCGCAGGAAACGCAGTGCGAGGGTCATTGCATCCTCGGAAAGAAGAAGAGACCTGTCTCAATAGGCGCGCTTGAACGTTTTTTAGCTGATTATGAGATAACGCAGGATATTGCCGAGCCTCCCAAAATTATGCCTACAAACGGGCATAAAGTTGCAGTTATCGGCTCAGGTCCTGCAGGGCTTACGGTTGCGGCAGACCTTGCAAAATTGGGATATGACATCACTGTTTTTGAGGCGTTGCATGAGCCGGGCGGTGTGCTCCTTTACGGAATCCCTGAGTTCAGGCTTCCCAAAAAAATTCTCAGAAGGGAAATTGACTATGTCAGAAGTCTTGGCGTAAATATTGTAGTTAACTGGGTTGTCGGACGGACGCAGACGGTTGACGAACTGCTTAAGGAGGGTTTTGAGGCGATATTTATCGGCGTGGGCGCAGGCGCGCCAAGGTACTTAGGCATCCCCGGCGAGAATTTGAATAACGTGTATTTTGCATCAGAGTTTCTGACAAGGGTTAATCTCATGAAGGCGTATGATTTTCCAAGGTATGATACCCCGATTAAAAAGGCGCGCCGGGTCGCTGTCATCGGCGGGGGAAATGTAGCAATGGATTCGGCAAGGACGGCGCAGAGGCTCGGCGCGGAAAAGGTTTATCTGATTTACAGAAGAAGTGAATCGGAAATGCCTGCAAGGCGTGAGGAGGCTGAAAATGCAAAAGAAGAGGGCATAGAGTTTTATTTCCTCTCGGACCCGAGAGAAATATCAGGCGATGAAAGAGGCTGGGTAAAGTCAATTAAATGTGAAAAGATGAAACTGGGAGAGCCTGATACATCAGGAAGGCGGAAGCCTGAGCCGTCGGGAGAGGAATTCAGCATTGAGGTTGATCAGGTGATAGTTGCAGTCGGACAGCGGTCCAACCCGATACTTGTCAGGTCTATAAACGGATTAAACCTCTGGGGCGACGGCTATATAACATCAAGCAGGGACGGAAAGACAAATCTGGAAAGAATCTATGCAGGCGGCGATATTACAACAGGCGCCGCCACTGTCATAAGCGCAATGGGCGCAGGGAAACGCAGTGCGCGGGCCATTGATGATTTTATAATGGGCCGAACAGCACCTCAGCCGCAGACTCCTGAGCCGCCTCAGAATCAGAATAAGCCTCAATAACCGCGTCTGCCTTAAATCCGCTGAGAAAATAAGGACAGCAGAATCCGACAATCAGAGAGTGTTTTGAATTTTTAATTACTGCT
>JACQZD010000189.1:5217-10166 GCA_016207865.1 Nitrospirota bacterium | reverse complement strand
ATAAGTCAAGGAAAAAAACGATATGTGAAAATAAGTGATTGATTTAGAAAGTCAAATAAGATCTAAGTAGTGGTAGGCGAACTTTGCTGCTATTTATTTACTACAATTCTCACATTACCACCCATAACTGAATGGTTACGATTTGGGATTATTCACTCTATCACGCCTCCGCCAATAACAATATTTCCGTCATAAAAAACTGCGCTCTGCCCCGGCGCAGGCGCCCATTGGGGACTGTCAAATTCCACCATAACCCCTTGATTTTCAATGGGAATTATTGTCGCATCCGCCTCTTCCATTGTAGAGCGCACCTTTGCTTTTGCCCTTAAAGGCTTTAACAGCGGCTCTATTGAAATCCAGTTTAAGTCTTTCACCTTAAATGCCTTTTTCATAGCGTCTTCTGCGCTGCCTACAATAATTGTATTATTCTGCCTCTGAATGCCTGCCACATAAAGGGCTTTTAGCGACTGCACTCCAAGCCTTTTTCGCTGTCCTATCGTATAAAATGCAACCCCTTTGTGCTCTCCGATCACCTTCATCTCCGTATTAACAACAGGTCCGGGCTTTAATGAGTCCGGGGCAAAACTCTTTATAAAATCAACATAGTTCCCGCTGCCTATAAAACATATCTCCTGGCTCTCTGTCCTTAATGCATTGCCGAGCCCAAGCCCCTTTGCTATTTCCCTGGTCTGCTCTTTTTTTAATTCGCCGAGGGGGAATATTGTCTTTGAAAGCCATTCCTGCGTCATCACATAAAGGACATACGACTGGTCTTTTTTGGGGTCAATGCCTTTTAACAGCCGAAACCTGTGATGCCTGCCTGTCCGGTAGGCAGGTGTAATCCGTGATGTGTTTTTATCTTTTGACTCCTGACTCCTGACTCCTGACTCCTGCCTTTTCTTCTCAATTCTTGCATAATGCCCTGTGGCAAGGACCTCTGCCCCTAATTTTTCCGCCTGCTTCAGAAGAAAATCAAATTTTATGAACTTATTGCAGAGTATGCAGGGGTTTGGCGTAGCGCCTGAGATATAAGAGCTGCAGAAATTTTCAATCACATGCTTATAAAACGCATCCCTGACATCTACGGTGTAATGCTCAATGCCGAGTTTTTCTGCGACGTCTTTTGCAATCTCAATAGTCTCTATGGAACAGCATGTGTCTGCTTTTTTTGTGTCCCTTGCATCCCAGAGTTCAAAGCTTAAACCTGTAACGTCATAGCCTTGTTTTTTAAGAAGATATGCGGCGACTGAGGAATCCACCCCGCCGCTCATCGCAACAACTGCCTTCACTTAAGCGCCGTCCTCAACATTCCCTCTTGCTTTTTTAAAAGCTTCACTGCCTCGTTCCGGCTTAATTTTTTTACCTTCATTAAAATCGCAAGTTTTGCGTTTCCTTTTGAGGCCTTTAGAAATTTTTCCGCCTCTTTTTCGCTTGCACCGGTTATTTCCCTGATTATATTTTCTGCCCGTTCCCGCAATTTTTTATTAGTCGGCTTTACATCAACCATAAGGTTCTGATAAACCTTTCCAAGCCGCACCATTGTAAGAGTTGAAATCATATTTAAAATTACCTTTGTCGCAGTACCGGCCTTAAGCCTTGTAGAGCCGGCAAGAATTTCAGGGCCTGTCAGGACCTTTATTAACCCGTCAACAAAAGGCGGTTTCTGAATTTTGTTGAATGTGATAAGGCATGTCTCTGCCCTCTGCTTTTTTGCCTCGTTTAATGCAGCGAGTACAAACGGGGTCCTGCCGCTTGCAGTAATTCCTATCACCATATCCTTAGCCCCGATTTCCCTGGTCCTGACTGCATCTGCCGCTGATTTAACATCATCTTCCGCCCTTTCAGCAGAAGAAAAAACCGCCTTCCTGCCGCCTGCGATAACCGCCTGAAATTTATTTTTAGGCGTGCCGAATGTGGGATGCACCTCTGCCGCATCAATAACCCCTATGCGTCCGCTTGTGCCGGCGCCGATATAAAAAACCCTTCCGCCTTTTTTAAATACGGCAGCCGCGGCCTCAATCGCCCTTTCAATGGATTTTTTTTCTTTAAATATGCCTTTTAAGCCGCAGATTTCCCCGCCGATAAATATCTCTATGGCCTTGCCTGTTGGAATAATATCAAGATCTTTAGAACGGGGGTTTCGCATTTCTGTTAAATTCATCCATTAATAATACCACAAGAACCCATTACTAAAATACTTTTGCAACTCTGTGCATTTATGTTATATTTCATATATCATGGAAAAGAAGCTTATTGAAGAATCCAAAAAATATTTAATGAACACCTATGCCCGCCTTCCGGTTGTGCTCAGAAAAGGACGGGGTATGAAGGTCTGGAGCACAGACGGCAAGGAATATCTGGATTTTGTCGGCGGAATCGCCGTGAATATACTCGGGCACTGCCATCCAAAGGTTGTTATTGCACTTCAAAAGCAGTCGCAGAGACTCCTGCATGTATCAAATCTCTACCACATAGAGCCTCAGATAAAGCTTGCACGGCTCCTGATTGAAACTTCATGCGCAGACCGGGTGTTTTTCTGCAATTCAGGAGCCGAGGCAGTTGAGGCCGCCATAAAACTTGCAAGAAAATATTCAAAGGAACACGGAGTGGCGGATAAGTATGAGATTATTACCGCCCACGGCTCTTTTCACGGCAGGACTCTTGCGGCCTTGAGCGCAACCGGTCAGGAAAAATTCCACAAGGGTTTTGAACCCCTCGTGCCGGGCTTTAAACACATCCCGTTTAATGATATTGATGCCCTTACAAAGGCTATCACAAAACATACCTGCGCCGTGATGCTTGAACCGATTCAGGGAGAAATCGGGATAAAACTGCCCTCGGAGAGCTATCTGAAACAGGTCCGCCAGATCTGCGATGATAACGGGCTATTGCTTATCCTTGATGAGGTCCAGACCGGTATGGGCAGGACCGGCAAGTTTTTTGCCTATGAACATTTTGGCATAGAGCCTGACATCATTACCCTTGCCAAAGGGCTCGGAGGCGGAGTTGCCATAGGCGCAATGCTCGCAAAAGACTCTGTGGCTCATTCCTTTCAGCCGGGCACCCATGCCTCAACCTTCGGCGGGAATCCGCTCGCATGCGTTGCCGCAATTGCAACCATAGAGACCCTGCTTGAAGACGGCTTCATACTTGACAACTGCAACCGCATGGGGAAATACTTCAAAAAAAGCCTTGAGCGTTTAAAAAAAGAGTTCCCCTCCTCCATTGCTGAAATAAGGGGAATGGGGCTTATGCTCGGCATGGAACTCACAAAGCCCTGCGCATCCATAGTCAATTTATGCCTTGAAAAGGGAGTGCTTATAAACTGCACCAGCGGCAATGTGCTCCGTTTCCTGCCTCCCTTAATAGTTACGGAAAAAGAAATAGACAGTCTTATTGACGTTCTTGAAGATGTATTCGGCGAGGTGGCGTAAAAAGCGGTTGGCGGTTAACAATGAACTACCTCGCAGCAAGTTGCGCGGTATCTAAACCGTCATTCCGGCTTGTCCGGAATCTTTCTTCAAGAAGGATTCCCGACGCGCGGAGCCTGTCCCGACTTGTTCGGTGCTTGCGGGAATGACAAGCAAAATACAGAACTCCGAGGAATTTTTTGATTAGAAAAGGGGAAATATGAAGAGGGATTTTCTTACACTGAGGGATTTATCCGCAGACGAATTAAGCGCTGTGCTGAAAAGGGCTGCGGAGCTTAAGGCTGGCAAGGACGCCTCTGCATGCCCGCTTATCGGCAAAAGCATCGGAATGCTTTTTGAAAAGGCATCAACCAGGACCAGGCTTTCATTTCAGGTGGGGATTTACCAGCTCGGCGCGCAGACTATTTACCTTAACCCAAATGAGATACAGTTCGGCCGGGGTGAAACCATTGAGGATACCGCCAGGGTCCTTTCAAGATATTTAAACGGCTTCATTTTAAGGACCTTTGCGCATAAAACAATTGAGGCCTTTGCCCGGAGCGCAACTATACCCGTAATCAACGGGCTTACAGACCTGCATCATCCATGTCAGGCGCTTGCAGACCTGCTGACAATAAAAGAGGAAAAGGGCGGTTTTAAAGGTGTGCGTTTAACGTATGTCGGCGACGGCAACAATGTTGCCAATTCTTTAATTGAGGCCGCCTCCATGACAGGATTGGAGATAACCATTGCATGTCCGAAAGGGTATGAGCCGGACCAGGCCATTCTAAAACAGGCTGTTTCCGACGGCACAAATGTAAGGATAATAAACGACCCGAAAAAAGCCGTCAAAGGCGCTGATGTGCTTTACACTGACGTATGGGTAAGCATGGGGCAGGAAAAAGAAGTGACAAAAAGGAAAAAGGTGTTTAAAGCCTTTCAGATTAACAAAACCCTTCTTTCGCTTGCAAAACCTGATGCCATTGTCATGCACTGCCTGCCTGCGCATAAGGGAGAGGAAATTACTGAAGATGCCTTTGAATCCCCTCAAAGCGTTGTATTTCAGCAGGCTGAAAACAGGCTTCACGCGCAAAAAGCGCTTCTTGAGATGCTGATACGGTAGGGCTACGTCGTATAGCTTGCGTTAATCTTAATATACCCTTCTGTTAAATCGCAGGTGAGAACACGCGCCTCTTTTTTGCCGAGGCTTAAATCCACGGTGATTATTAGTTCTTTTTTTGAAAGGGTTTTTCTCAGGGACGCCTCACTGCCCGCACCTTTGCCCCTGCTTACAAGTTTGAGTCCATTAAGTGAAATGCTGATTTTTTCTTCCTGCACATCCGCCCCTGAATAGCCGATTGCCGCCATAATCCTGCCCCAGTTCGGGTCTTCTCCGTAGACGGCTGTTTTTACAAGCAGTGAATTTGCAATTGCCCTGCAAACCTTTTCCGCGTCAACCTCGGTCCTTGCGCCTTTTACAAGGACTTCAATTAATTTTGGCGCGCCTTCGCCGTCTATCGCGATCATCTTTGTGGGATT
>JACQZD010000189.1:0-5172 GCA_016207865.1 Nitrospirota bacterium | reverse complement strand
TCAATGGTAAGCATGTTAAATGTAGTTTTCACTGCATTTTTCAAAGCTAATTTAAGCGCGGTTCTCTCAACGGCTATATCAGTGACTATAAAACAGAGCATCGTTGCCATATTGGGCGAAATCATGCCTGCGCCCTTTGCAATACCGGCAATCGTGCCTGTCTTTCCGTTAATATTTATCTCTTTTGAAAATATTTTGGGGAATGTGTCCGTGGTCATAATTGCATTTGCGGCATAAGGCAGAGATTGCGCAGAGAGCTTTTTTTTTTTTTTTTGAATTGCAGTCTTTATCTTTCCGGAGGGAAGCGGTCGTCCGATGACGCCTGTTGATGCCACATAAACAAGCATCGGGGATATGTTTAATTCCTTTGCAAGCGCCGCCACAGCATCTTTTGCGTCCTTCATCCCCCTTGCGCCTGTGCAGGCGTTTGCATTTCCGCTGTTAATAATTATTGCCTGCCCTTTGCCTGATGCAATTTTTGCAATGTCAAGTTTAACCGGCGCCGCCTTAATCTTGTTTATCGTAAAAACGCCTGCAATATTTGAAACTGCTTCTGAAAAAATCAGGCAGAGGTCTTTTTTTGCTGTCTTTTTTATGCCTGCTGATACTGCGGAGAATTTAAAACCTGAGACTTTGAGATTTTGGAATTTGGATTTTGGAATTTGGATTTTAGATGTCATGGAAATGGCGCAAATGGCTTCAGCCCTTCTGTTTCATCAAAGCCGTACATGATATTCATATTATGCACTGCCGCGCCTGCGGCGCCTTTTAAGAGATTGTCTATTGCAGTGACAATTATCAGGGAGTTTTTACGCGTATTCGGGAATACGGCAATGTCGCAGAAATTAGTCCCTTTGACAGCCTTGGTGTTTGGATATTCACCTTCTTTTAGAACTCTTACAAAAGGCTCCTTGGCATAAAATTTCTGATAAATTTTATGCAATCTTGAATCTTGAATCTTGAATCTTGAATCTTTTTTGAGTTTCACATAAATTGTTGAAAGTATGCCCCGGTCCATAGGCATGAGGTGGGGCGTGAAGGTTATTTGAATCTTCTTTTTTGCGGCAGAACTAAGCTCCTGCTCTATCTCAGGAGTATGACGGTGCGTTGTAATGGCATAAGCCCTGACAGATTCGTTTGCCTCGCAAAACATAAACGGCTGGCTTGGATTTCTTCCTGCGCCTGAGACGCCTGATTTTGAATCTATAATTATTGAATCAGTGTCAATCACTTCTGCTTTTTGGGACAGCAGGGGCGCAAGTCCTAAAATAGCGCTTACAGGATAACAGCCTGGGTTTGCGACTATCTTTGCCTTCTTAATTTCTTTTCTGTAAAGTTCAGGAAGCCCGTAGACTGATTTTTTTAACAAAGCCGGATAGAAATGCGGTGTATTGTACCATTCCTCATAAACAGAGGGCTCTTTCAGCCTGTAATCAGCAGAGAGGTCAATAACTTTTTTGCCTGCCTTATGGAGGTTAAAAACAATCTCCTGCGAGGTCTTATGAGGAAGGCAGAGGAAGAAAAGGTCCGCACGGTTTACCGCCTTTTTAAAGTCCATGGGTTCAAAAGTCAGATGGTCTGCGATTTTTCTGAGGCCCGGGAAAAGTTCAGTGACAGCCTTGCCTGCCGAACGCTCTGCCGTTACAAGGGTGACTTTTACATGGGGGTGCTGAAGGAGCAGTCTTAGAAGTTCGCCGCCTGTATATCCGCTGCCGCCTGCTATTGCAACTTTTAACATTTAAAAACCGTAAGGTGTAATTCGTGATGAGTGATGTGTTGTGGTCTTTTACCCATTACGCATCACGCTTCACGGTTTATAGGTTATCTCTTGGAGAACTGGAATCTCTTTCTTGCGCCCTTCTGCCCGTATTTCTTACGCTCTTTCGCGCGCGGGTCTCTTGTCAGCAGTCCCTATAGTTATTGCGCCGGTGCCCGGTGTCAGTTTGACCCTCGCAATTGCGGTTTTCCTTCTGCCTGTTGCGTTATATAAAATCTCTGCCATATCTCTAAACCTTTATATCCCTTTTACTTCAGGAGTTTGTGCCTGATGAGGGTGGTCCGCGCCCTTGTAAACCTTTAATTTTTTCAACTGCGCCTTGCCGAGTCTGCTCTTTGGAAGCATGCCGCCGACAGCCATTGTGATTATTTCTTCAGGCGCCGTCTGCATAAGATTTTTGGCAGTCCTTGTCTTAAGCCCGCCCGGATAACCGCTGTGATGCCTGTAAACCTTATTCTCAAGCTTTGCGCCTGTAAGCCGTACTTTGCCGGCATTGATAATAACCACAAAATCTCCGCAGTCCACATTCGGGGTAAATATGGGCTTGTCCTTGCCGCGCAGTATTGACGCGACCCTGCATGCAAGCCTTCCCAATACCTTGTCTTCTGCATCAATAAGATGCCATTTTTTCTGCACAGTCGTGTTTTTAGCAAATATAGTCTTCATTGTTCTTCCCTTGGGGATAAAACTCGTAAAGGGTAAGAATAAACCGGATAGTCTTTACTTGTCAAGCCCTTATAGATTTTAGTATAACTTCGCAGAGTTCTTCGGGTGTCGGCAGGCCGCCGCCGGGCCTTCCGTAAAAATCCACAGGCGCCTTTCCGTTCACCGCAAGCCTTACATCCTCAACCATCTGCCCCATGTTCATCTCAATCGTGAGGAATCTGCGTTTCCCGCCGCAAAGCCCTGCAATCTGTTTCTCGGGAAAGGGGAAAAGAGTAACAGGTCTGAAAAGCCCGGCCTTAACTCCCTCTTTTTTCAGCCGTCTTATTGCCGACAGCGCAATCCGCGCAGTGCTTCCATAAGCCGTAATAATTATGTCTGCATCGTCCAAATAAAGCGCGCCGTACATCACTTCGTTCTGACACATCCTGTCGTATTTTTCTTTAAGCAGCCAGTTTTTCTTCTCAAGCATGCCCTCCTGCATATAGAGGGACTTGATGACATTAGGCTCCCGGCCTGCGCATCCGGTAAGCGCCCAGTCTTTGGGCGGTAAAACCGGCTGTTTATATTCTGTCTGAATCAGCGGCTCCATCATCTGCCCGAGCACGCCGTCGGCTAAAATCATTACAGGATTTCTGTATTCATCCGCCTTGTCAAAGGCCTTCATCGTGAGGTCCCACATCTCCTGCAGGTTCCACGGCGCATAAACAAGGAGCTTGTAGTCTCCGTGCCCGCCGCCTTTTACAGCCTGAAAATAGTCTGCCTGGCTTCCTGAAATGTTCCCAAGCCCCGGCCCGCCTCTTTGAATGTTCACAATAACTGCCGGAAGCTCTGCGCCGGCAAGATATGATATCCCTTCCTGCTTGAGGCTGATGCCCGGACTGCTGGAGGACGTCATGGCCCTTGCGCCTGCGGCAGATGCGCCAAAGACCATGTTTATTGCGGAAAGCTCGCTTTCCGCCTGAATAAAGATGCCCCCTGCCTCTGGCATCCGCCATGACAAATATTCGGGGATTTCGTTCTGCGGTGTTATTGGATAGCCTGCATAAAACCCGCATCCTGCCTTGACAGCAGCCTCTGCTATTGCCTCATTGCCTTTCATTAAAACCTTTTGCAAATGGCCTCCAAAACCACCTATAAATAGAGTTTCGAGGTATCTAAACCGTCATTCCGGCATGTCCGGAATCTTTCTTATCTCCCCGCCGTTAGATTCCCGACAAGCGGGAATGACGGCGGATAGACGGAGCCTATCCCGACTTGTTCGGGGCTTGCGGGAATGACAAGCAAAATACAGAGCTTAACCCCGAAGCAGTGCGCTGAAAGTTAATTATTTCCCCGCAACTTTGCCCGTAAATATATAATCATTATCCTTGACAGTGCCGTGACAGTCCATGCAATCTTTGACTTTCCCTTCTGCCTGAATCTCCATCTTCGGATCATACTTCGCCCAGAACCAGTCGCCGCCCTCAGGATTATAACCTTTTACTTTGTACATGACAGTTACGGCCATCAGCTTTTTATTGGCGTCATAATTTTCCTTTATGATCATTGCTCTATCTATCATCCCCTGCGCCTTATTAATTGAATCAAGCGCTATTTCATTTACATAAGTTGTCAGTAAGGAGCCATGCGGCTCTTTTCCTTTATACAGTTTTCCTTTCCCGGGCCACATGGCCCAGTTTTGATATGGTTTATGAATAGTAATATGATAACGCAGATCGCCTGCCGCTGCTTTTGGCATATGCTTAAGAATCTCTCTATACGGGTCCGTTATTGCTTTTTCATGAGCTGCATAGGCAATACCTGCACAAAACGTAAGTATGAACAAAATCATTATGTACTTTTTCATTTTAATCCCCCTTTTGATTAAATCATTACCGTTAATTGTTTTGTATGCTGTATAGCTTCAAGAAAGTTTTTTTGATCCCACCTCCTTTGAACGGCTCTTTCTTTCAACAAGATTATCTAATTTTTTTTATGACGCTGTCAACCTAATGCCTGTTGACCATGCGGTAGAGGATGCTCGCTGCGGTTTCCTTGCAATAGCGCACCCTTGTGGAAGGCAGGCATCCCTGACGGTAGGCGACCTTAACCTCATCAAGTGACGCGCCGAGCAGTTTAATCTCTGGTTGGCCCCAGAGGTCCATTGCCATGCGGTAAGTCTCGTTTTTATGCAGGTCAATTCCCATAACCTTACCTCCTGTAAGGTCTACCGCAAGCAGATTTTCTCCTGCCAAAACAGCGCCGGTCTTTATCGGCGTGCTTTGAACCTCGTCAAACTCATTGCCGCATACGCCGTCAATCATGCAGAAATGGCTTTTGATAACCTGATTCATGTCAAGCACCGCCTTGCGGATAAACGGATGGTACATGAGTTTTTGCTTCCGCGTGGGAACAAAACCAAAGATGTTTTTAAGGCATAAGGTAACACCTGCCAGCGAATGTGTCTTCATTTTTGCAATATTGATTAAATAATCATGCTCAAAGACTGTGGCGTTAAAAGGCATCTTTTTTGTGTGAAAGGGTTTTGACACGGGCTTCCACACGATATCCGCTGTCCTTATATCTTCAAGCTGTACATTGGGAAATTCTTTAGCCAATTGCCTGTAACCCAGTTCGTCAAATGCCTTGACCGTATCACTGCAGGACTGGCCGATTGTAATTCTTGGACAGTCGTGTAGGCGTTCAAGCACTGCCCTGACAAGCCCTATGTCAATGGTCATTCCCCTTTC
>JACQZD010000188.1 GCA_016207865.1 Nitrospirota bacterium | reverse complement strand
TTATCTGAGGCGTATAAATAAAGTTATGCAAAATAATGAATCAACTAATGTATCACGCATTACGCTTCACGGCATTAGGGGCTTTCTAACATTTGAGGGCATTGAAGGCTCGGGCAAAAGCACACAGCTTAAACTTCTTTCAAGCTATTTGAAGGCGAAAGGGTTAAAGGTCCTGACAACAGAAGAGCCCGGGGGCACAAAGATCGGGCTCCAAATAAGAGGGATACTTCTTGCGCCAGAAAACAGCATGCACCCGCTGACAGAGCTTCTTCTTTACAACACATCCAGGGCGCAGCACGTAAGGGAGATAATTTATCCCGCACTTATGCAGGGCGCTGTTGTGATATGCGACAGATTCTTTGATTCAACAGTTGCTTATCAGGGCTATGGCAGGGGGATAGAGATATCGGTTATAAGAACCCTCAATGAAATTACTGCCCCTGATTTAAAGCCGTTTGTTACATTCCTGCTTGATATGGATGTTGAGGAAGGATTAAGAAGAAATGTAAAAGCCCGGAAAAGAGACAGGCTTGAACTTGAAACCGTGGAGTTTCACAAGAGAGTGCGGGAGGGATATTTTGAGATTGCAAAAGAAGAACCAGAGAGGGTAAAGATAATTGATGCATCGGGGAGCACTGAGGAAGTTCATAAAAAAATTATAGAGGCGCTGGAGTCGGCATGGCTTTAAAAAATATTATCGGGCAGGAAAGGGCCTTGGGGATGTTAAGAGGCTGTATTACAAAAAACCGCCTGGCCCATGCATATCTTTTTACAGGCGACGCAGGCATAGGCAAGAGACTCACAGCGGTTAATTTTGCAAAGGCGCTTAACTGCCGGGAAAGAGTTATGAGTTATGAGTTAGGAGTTAAAAGGGAAAAACAAAACTCAGAACTCCGGACTCCGGACTCCGAACTGATTATTGACTGCTGTGATGAGTGCCCGTCCTGCATAAAGATAGATAAGGCTATTCACCCTGATGTATTTTTTATTGCCCCGGAAGGCGACGGCGGCCAGATTACGATTAAAATAATCAGGGAGCTTGAGGAGCATTTATCATACAAGTCATTTGAAGGCAGGTGGAAGGTTGCAGTTATAGACATAGCGGAAAACCTTAATCAGTCTGCGGCAAATGCCTTTTTGAAGACCCTTGAAGAGCCGCCTGCGCACAGTCTTTTAATTCTTATATCTTCAAGGCCTGAATTAATTCCTGACACAATACGTTCAAGATGCCAGACGGTCAGATTTTCTCCGCTTCCGCTTGAAAAAATGACAGAACTGCTGAAGCAGGAAACGCAAGACACAAATCACAAACTCAGAAGCCTGCTTTCTGCAGGAAGGCTCGGCGATGCATTAAGCGAGGATATGATCGGCAGGAGGGATGATTCTCTGGATATGCTTAAAAGCCTTCGGGGCAATATTGAGGGCGCGTCATGGGCAGACAGGGATTCTATGGAGGAATGGTTTGAGTGGGCGCAGCTCTGGCTCAGGGATATTGCCGTGTTTAAGGCTGCGGACAATACAGGGCTTTTGATTAATTATGACAAAGAGGCGGAGATAAAAAATATTTCACAACACGCTGATTTGAGAGAAATACTTGCGCTTTCTGATAAACTTAATGATATAAAAGACCGGTTGCGGTTTAATTTAAACAAAGAGCTTACATTTTACCATACAAGTATTTTGTTAAAAGAGTCTTTGGGCTATAGCTTGTAGAGGAGGATGGATGTTGGAAGATAGCACACAGAATACCGCAGACGACGCACAGAATGCGGGCAAAAGGGTTAGCGAAGAGCAGCCGGAAGCTGCTGAAAAACCGGGGTCTGACAACCCGCCGCCTGCTGAAGCCGGTGAGTCCCGTACACATATAAATGCAGTAGGCGTAAAATTTAAGTCATGCGGCAAACCAAGTTTCTTTGAGGTAAACTGCGTTGAAGTCAGCCACGGCATACGGATTGTGGCTGAGTCTGAAATGGGTTTGAACCTCGGCGTTGTCATAAAAGCAAAACACAGCATTGAAAAGCCCGAGCAGCAACTTAAAAAAATCCTCAGGATAGCAACTGAAGAAGACATTGCCAATGACAAAAACAACCGTACTTTTGAAAACGAGGCAAGGGCTTTTTGCATTGAAAAGGTAAAAGACCATAATCTCGCCATGAAGGTGATTGCCACTGAGTCAACGCTTGACAGGAAAAGGCTTATCTTTTATTTCACCGCCGATGAGAGGATTGACTTCCGGGAGCTTGTAAGGGACCTTGCCGGGAGATTTAAAACCCGTATAGAGATGCGGCAGATAGGCGTAAGGGACGAGGTAAAATGCATCGGCGGCATCGGCGTATGCGGCAGGCAGACATGCTGCACGCTTTTTCTTACATCCTTTGAACCGGTATCAATAAGGATGGCTAAAAAGCAGGAGCTTGCCTTAAATCCAAGCAAGCTTTCAGGCATTTGCGGCAGGCTGATGTGCTGTCTGGGATATGAATGCAAACAGCCCGGAGAAACCTGTGTTGAAGCTTCAAAGGAAAACATAGAAGAGCCGCAGGCAGAACAGATAGCAGCAGAAACACTAACAGGCAATAATGCAAAAGGTCAGGCGGCAGTGCGGCAGGATGATAAAACTACAGGAAAAACTGAGACAGGTTATAAAGGCAGAGAACACAAAAGGCGCGACAGAGAACGCAGACACCGAAGGCAGGAACACAGGCAGCAGACTCCGGGGCAGGGGATGCCGAACCTTGCCAACCGGCAGGCAGGAGCTCAACGCCCCAGCGCCCAGCCTCAAATGCCCAACACTCAACCTCCAACTCACGACACTGGAAGCCTGACGCCGGACACTGAACGCCCCGCGCAAGTCCCCGGCTCAGAACAGCCTGAAAAAGCGGGCAAGGGCAAGCCGTTTAACAAACGCAGGAATTTCTGGAAGAAAAAGAGAAGGTAAGAAAAGATGGAGAAGTTTTTTGTTACCACCCCGATTTATTATGTTAATGATATCCCGCATATAGGCCATGCCTATACAAC
This sequence comes from Nitrospirota bacterium, assembly GCA_016207865.1. Classification (GTDB taxonomy): domain Bacteria; phylum Nitrospirota; class Thermodesulfovibrionia; order UBA6902; family DSMQ01; genus JACRGX01. The sequence continues at coordinate 2,253 of JACQZD010000188.1, read as the reverse complement.
TATTGCAGCAGACATACTTGCACGGTACAACAGGCTTAAAGGCAGGGAGGTTTTTTTCCTTACCGGCACTGACGAGCACGGGCAGAAAGTTGAAAAATCTGCGCAGGAAAGGAGTCATACCCCGAAGGCGCATGCCGACTTGATGGTCGGGAATTTCAGAAACCTCTGGGCCAAATTAAATATATCAAATGATGCATTTATCCGCACCACTGATCCGGAGCATATTAAGACAGTGCAGGGACTTATCCGGATTTTATGGGATAATGGAGAAATAGAAAGAAGACAGTACTTGGGATGGTATTGCACACCGGACGAGCGGTTTTGGACGGAGAAAGACCTTGTTGACGGGAAATGTCCTGACTGCGGCCGGGCAGTGGAGCAGATACAGGAAGAGAACTATTTTTTCCTGATGTCAAAGTATCAGAAGAGGCTCATTAAATATATTGAAGATAATCCCTCATACATACTTCCGGATACGCGCAGGAATGAGGTCTTGGGCTTTTTAAAGAACAACACCCTTGGAGACCTCTGCATATCAAGGCCCAAATCAAGGCTCTCATGGGGGATTCCCTTTTCTTTTGACAAAGACTTTGTGACTTATGTCTGGTTTGACGCGCTGGTAAATTATTTTTCCGCGACAATGTATCTTGTGCCAAAAAAAGGAGTCAGGAGTCAGGAGTCTGGAGTCAGGAGTGAAAAAGAAACTCTTAACTCCGAACTCTTAACTCTTAACTCCGATAGCTGGTGGCCTGCAGACCATCACCTCGTCGGCAAAGATATCCTCACAACACATGCCGTTTACTGGTCTACGATGCTTATGGCGCTTAAATTCCCTTTGCCTCAGAATATCTTTGCGCACGGCTGGTGGACGGTGAATGGAAAGAAAATGTCAAAGTCTTTCGGCAATGTGGTGGACCCTAATGCAATGATTGACAAGTACGGCACAGACGCGTTCAGGTATTTTCTATTCAGGGAAGTGCCCTTCGGGCTTGACGGAGATTTTTCAGAAGAGGCTTTTGTCAGACGCATTAATACAGACCTTGCCAATGACTTAGGGAATCTTTTAAGCCGCACATTAACTATGATAAGTAAATACAGGGACGGCAATATACCTGATGCAGTTGAGGACCGGGACAGGGATATTGAAAAAAAGATAAAGGCATGGTTTACGCCAGGCTCTGAGTCCTATTTTTCAAAAAACTATGACGATTTTTTGAGACAGCTTCAGTTTCACTCTGCATTAACGCAGTTGTGGAAGATAATAAATGAGACGAACGAATATATAGCGGCGGCAGTTCCATGGAAGGAAAAAGATGAAGATACCCTTTCCAATACGCTTTACACGCTTGCCGAATCTCTAAGGCTGATTGCAATTTATCTTTACCCGTTTATGCCTGACACGGCAAATGCCGTCTGGAGACAGCTCGGCATCGGCGGAAGCGTCGGTGATTTTAATATCGCGGAGACCGGCTGGTGGGGCAGGCTAAAATCAGGGATGAAGATACAGAAGGCAGAACAGTTATTTCCGAGGATAGAGGCGACGAAAGAAAATAATTCCTCTGTCCCCCCTTTAACAAAGGGGGGTGAGGGGGGATTTGAAAACCTTATAACCATTGCCGACTTTGCGAAGGTTCAATTAAAGGTTGGAAAGGTTATCGGCGCAGAGCGGGTGAAAAAATCAAACAAACTGATTAAGCTTCAAGTAGATACAGGAGAAATACGGCAGGTTGTGGCAGGCATCGGGAATGTTTATGCGCCTGAGGACCTTGTTGGGAAAAAGGTTGTGGTGGTTACAAATCTTCAGCCTGCAAAGTTAATGGGGGTTGAGTCGCAGGGCATGCTCCTTGCCGCAACTGACAGCGAGGGGGTATTATCAATATTAACGACTGAGAAGGATGTAAAGGAGGGGGCGGGGATTAAATAATTGATTTGATAAAGAAGGCAGACATTACTCAAAAATTTATTTAACTTGATAAAATCTTGAAAGCATTATTATTGGTTATATCCAATAAAACACCGGTTGCTATCAGTTAAATGTACGTTCAGGTATCAAAAAATAAATTTTTTCGCAACATCTGCCTTCTTCTAATTATTTTATATTAAACCTATGAGCGCTAAAATTGTTTCCATAAACATAAGCGATAAAAAGGGCGTAAGGAAAAAGCCTGTTGACGAAGCTATTCTAGAAGAGAATTACGGGATTGAAGGCGACGGCCATGCGTCTGATAAGTGGCACAGGCAGGTGAGCCTGCT
>JACQZD010000196.1 GCA_016207865.1 Nitrospirota bacterium | reverse complement strand
GAGAGATTGTATATCTTCCTGCTTTATCCACCGCAGTCCGTCGGGCTTTGCAATATCGCTTGCGAGTTTTGCCATTAAAATATTGGGCGCAATGCCTACAGTGCAGTTTATGCCGAACTGTTTTTTAACTTCTTGCTTAATTTCAACGCCTATTGCCTCAGGCCCCCCGAAAAGATGGTGCGTGGTTGTTATGTCAAGAAACGCCTCATCAATGGAATAAACCTCAAGGTCAGGGGTAAAACGGCTATAAATTTTTTTAAGCTCTCTGCAGGTGTAGGTATATTTTTCATTGTCGCCTATGACAAAAATAATATGCGGGCATAATTTTTTCGCCTCATAAATATTCATCCCGGTCTTTACGCCGAACTTCCGCGCCTCGTATGAACGTGTCGTAACAACCGTCCTGCCGCCTGAGCCGATGACCGCAATCGGCTTGCCGCGCAGTTTCGGATTTGCCTGCTGTTCCACAGAGGCAAAAAATGCGTCCATGTCTGGCGCTACCACCGCGGGCCGGGCCTCACCGTCCCAATCGATGCGCAGGATCAGGGTTTTTATAATGGTTTTAACAGCCGAGGTTTTTTGATTTTGGAGGCCGCCCCAGGCCGCTGCTTTTCTGATCTCCCGGACGGGAGTATCGGCTAACATTTCATATTTCGGGAAGGCCTGTTTTAGCGTTCTGAAAGCATTGAGATATATTTGCTCGCTTCTCTTTACGCTGCAAAGTATAAAGACCAGTTCATCTAAAGGATTCTTTTTATTGTTATGCGCAAAATCTTTGTATTCTTTTTTTAGTAGTTTTGCTATTCCAAATATATGTGGAGCAGCGGGCTTGTGCATTATTCATTTTTCGATTTAATAACCATGACTAATTTTTGAAGGGAATGTAAATTCGTTTATTATTGGAGAATAGGCTTTCATGAAGTCATTGTTTTTTTCTTGACGTTATGTCCAAATCAAATTCTATATATGAATTATTCCAGATCCGCTACAGTGAGGACACCGTTTTTCTTTAACCTGTTTTATATGTTTGAAGCGAGCTGACCACACTCCTTCTTCCCACGTCCAATCTTCAAAGCTTTTAAATTGTTTCGTCCGAATTTGCATTTTTTTTGCAAAACTAGTAAGTGCTTGTTTTTTAGTAGTGGCTTTGAGATATTCCCCTCCCCAATCTTCTGTCTCACCATATCTGAGCTTGTAACTTATTTTGAATGTTTTTTCCATATCAGTCAGTATGAACTTATTTTTTCTTTTGCTATTTGTTTAAATTTTCCACTTAGTTGTTCTTTAAATTCTTTTCCAACGATATCAAAAGTTTTCAAAAGTTCTGGAAAAGTATTTTTACCGCCAATGAAATCCCAATATTCTTTGCCAATTAAAAAATCGTTTGGATAATCCATCATTCCTGTCTCGGTAAATCTTGAATACGGTTCTGGGTGGTAAGGGTTATACGGAAACGCAAGAAAAACCTTTACAGATGCTCTTTTTCGGGCAATCCATTCTAATAATTTCGTTTTGCTCTTTTCAAATATATCAATGTTTGGTTTGACTGTTTTAATTTCAAAAAAATGTTCAACATTATTTCGTTTCATATAAAAGTCAGCAATGTTCCCAGATTTTTGAAATTTTCCATTTGTAGCAGATGCTTCCAAAATTTGTTTTACTTCTTCATAAATATTGGCTTTCCTCTCTTTATTTCTCAATTCATTTATAATTTTTCCAATAACAGATTTTTGCTCTTTTGAAATAACACCTCCAACACCATAATTTCTAAAACACTCATCAGAATTTTTAGAGGCAAGTATTATGGAAACATCTTCATATATTGACATTCCTAATGTTGTAGCCAGAGAATGAAGGAAGGAATAAGCAGCGATCTTTTCGTTGTCTTGAATTAGGCGAGCAAGAAAAGGCATTGAGATTGTTTCTCTGCCATATTTTTTTAATTTGCTTTCAATCTTTTTTCTCAAAAGACTTTTAATTGCTTCCCTTTGCTTTTCTGACAGTGCCATATTTACTTTCCTTTCAAATGAAAAATAATTTCCGCATAAGCCCCTTTGTCTTTTTCCGTGCGATTTAAAACAGGCCGCTTGAATTGATTAACGATTTGCATACCGGCATTTTCTGCAATGGTCGGATACATATTGTATTTGTCATTGGCTACCAGGAAAACATCATAGTCATCAACTAAAAACTTTTTGCAGTTGTTGAGAACATCTGTTATTCCTTGAACATAGCTTTCTTTTGCTTCTCTCCCTTGTCCCTTGTAAAGAGGTCCTATCTCAAGTTTATCTTTGCGTTTAAAACCAAATAAGTCATACGCATAAGCGTGCTGCTCGTGATAATTAATTAACCCTACATAAGGCGGACTTGAAAAAATACCTTTAATTTTTTGTTTGTGTACTAATTCTGCAAAAGCTGGATTTTTCTTTTCAAGTTCTCCAGGGATGTCAATTGTTCTGCTGTCACTGGTTAAACAACTTTGGAAGGTATTTGTTCTCAATCCATCAAACTGATAGAGGCGTTTAATAGTGTCTTTTGTATAAGTTTCCCACCATTTGAGAATTGAGAAAAGTGGTTTGCAAACCTTGCCATGTTTCGCACAATAATAAGTCGCTGTAATTGGTTCAATTAAAGTTGCTAAATCAGCGTGTGTGGTTGCTCGGCAAGAGCGAATAGTCCTGCTCAAAATGATACTGATGATTTTCTTAGTGTCAGCATTTTTTATCTTTTTGATTTCATCAAATACAAATTGGATTTCATTTCTGATGTGTTGGGAATACCATTTGTCAAGAAAGAAATCGGCTTTATCTTGTTTTAGCTTGATGTTGTATTGTTTAACGAGTCTGTTGAAGATGGGTAAGAATTCTTTTTCTTTTTCTGCTCCGTACTTATCCTCGTTAATTAAATTGCGTTGGACTTTGTATTTATATTCGGGAACGGGAAAATATTTATTGTTAAATTCATAAAGTGCTTGTAAAAGTTTCCCTTCAAATTCAAGTGTGTGAGAATTTAATAAAAATTCCTTGAGGGTTTTTGTTATCCGGTCAATTTCTTTTTGAATATCGTCCAGGTTGTATTTCGCAACCTTACAATTTCCTATAAGGGCATTAAAGGCAGAAACATCTATGCCAATGGCGTGCATTCCAAGTTCACAAGATTGCACCATTGTTGTTCCGCTGCCTGCAAATGGATCCAGAACGATGTCACCTCTTTTGAAGTATGCTTTCTTCTTGAAATGGTCCGTATGGTTATCCAAAAAATATTCAACAAGCTGCGGAATAAATTTGCCTTTGTATGGATGCAGGCGGTGAACGTGTTTGGTTGTTTCAGCTTCTTTATACTGGTCAAAGGATAAAGCCCAATTAAGGTCCTTGCCTAATTGGTCTTTCCATGAAAGCTCTCTTATGCCATTGTACGATTTGTAATAATTGATTAACTCCTGTTTAACAACTTGAGTATTCCCGTTGCCTACGATTTTCTTTATGCGTCCATATTGAATGAGGTAAGAAATATTTGAGGTCGTTACTGTTTTGCCTAAATGTTTTGTAGCCCACTTACTCGCTTCGTTTATAGTCAATAATTTTTCAGTCTCTATCATTTTCCCCCTCTTTTATAGAACATAATATCATTTATATAGTTAAAAATCATCTTATTTTGATATTGTTTCCCCACCAGTCAGCCTTCGCTTTCCCGTTTAAACCCTATCCTCTTTTTCTTGGGTTCAACCGGTGTCATAAGTTGACGGATTGCGTCAAAAACAACCTTAAATTGATGGTCATATTTCGTTTCCATTTCTTCAATCTTCTTCTGTAAATCTTTATGCGTTACAAATAGTTCCCTTATTTTTGTAAAGGTTCTCATTATCTGGATGTTTACCATTATCGCACGTTCACTGTTCAGGACACTAGAAAGCATTGCAACCCCTTGTTCGGTAAAAACATACGGCAGATATCTACGGCCGCCCCTACTTGTCTTTGAGGTCACAAATTGTGACCTCAAACTTGCAACTTCTTGATTATTCAACAAAAACATAAAGTCTGGAGGGAAGCGATTAATATTTCTTTTGACCGCTTGAATAAGTACTTTTGTCTCTACTTTATAAAGTTACGAAAGATCGCTGTCAAGCATTACCTTATGCCCTCGGATCATGTAAATTTTCCTCTCAATCAATTCAACTGGCATCAACATTTTCACATCTCCTCCTATCACCCATCTCTTAGCGCACCAGAAGGCTGACTTAATTCATTTGGCAAGTATTTTAGATCTTGTCCATATCCCTATTTCAAGGTAGTCGCAATTTGCGACCTCCTCCTCACCCCTCCACTCTCTCCACCCGCCACACCAGCGAATCCGCGTCAAAGCTCAGCTCATACAGGGTCTTTCCGTCTGTCAGAGAAAAGTGATAAATCTCAGAGCGCCCTTCTTTTGTCTTCCAGGTGTAAGTGATTTCTTTGACGTCATGCAGTCTCCCGGACCAGTGAAATCTCAGGGGTTTTATCTTGTTTGAATATCCAAATGACGCTATGACATTTATCTGCTCGCCAATTTTCATTTATTTAACCATCCCTCTTAATTTAAGAAGGGCCGTAGGGGAATTATTAAAAAAATACTGGATTCCGTGTCAGGCCTGCCTACCGGACAGGCAGGCACGGAATGACAAATATTTGGGTTGTGCATCATAATTTTCTTACCACCCCTATGACCCTGCCGATAATGCTAATCTCTCCGGGTTTATAACTTACAGGCTCCATGTCTTTATTTTCAGGCTTAAGCATTATCGCGTCTTCTTTTATAAAAACCCGTTTAACAGTTGCCTCATCTCCGATAAGCACGACACCTATTCCGCCGTTTTCAATAGTAGCCTGCGGCTTCACAATCACATAATCGCCGTCAAATATCCCTGCTTCAATCATGCTCTCTCCCTGTACCCTTAATGAGAACGCGTCCTTTTCCCTGAAAATATTTTTATCAATCAGGATATGCTCATCTATGTCCTCTGCCGCCAGGGCAGGCTTGCCTGCCCTTATCCTTCCGGCAACAGGGATGTTCAGCCCCTTGGCCTGCATCAAGCCCATAATCTCTATGCCCCTTGACCTTGCAGGATATATGCGTATAAACCCTTTTTTTTCAATGGCTTTAAGGTGTCTGCTTGCAGCAGCCCAGAGAAATTTAAACCGCTCGCCTATTTCTCTTACAGTCGGAGGATACCCGTACTTCCTTGTGTAGTCTTTGAGAAATTCAAGAACTGCTTTTTGTTTTGCAGTAAGCCCTTGCATGATATACAAATGTATATCATATTTTTAGAAAGGTTGTCAATATCAAAAAGCTGTGCCTGTATGATATGATTATATGCTTAGAAATTTTTATAAAATAAGGCTGAAATAATATTATGGACTGGCTCACTGACCCGCAGGCATGGATAGCGCTGGCAACACTTACGGCGCTTGAAATTGTTCTGGGCATTGACAACATCATTTTTATTTCCATACTGACGGGCAAACTGCCTGCACATCAGAGGGGAAAGGCTCAGACTATCGGCCTTGCGCTGGCAATGCTTACGCGCATTATGCTTTTGTTTTCCCTCACATGGCTTATGCGGCTTACCGCGCCGCTTTTTTCCGTGATGGGGAACGAAATCTCAGGCAGGGACCTTATCCTGATTATCGGCGGGCTGTTTCTCCTTGGCAAAAGCACCTTTGAAATTCATGACAAGCTTGAGGGCGAGGCAGGGCATTCCTCCGGCCGGACTGCGGCTTCATTCACAAGCGTTATCGTACAGATAATGTTCCTGGACATTATTTTTTCGCTTGATTCCGTCATCACCGCCATAGGCATGGCTAATCAACTGATAATCATGGTTTTGGCAGTTGTCATTGCCGTAGTGTTTATGATGATGTCGGCAGGCAGGGTAAGCGGTTTTATTGAAAAGCATCCGACAATAAAGGTGCTTGCGCTCAGCTTCCTTATTCTAATCGGCGTGGCCCTGATAGCTGACGGGCTTGATTCCCACATTCCCAAAGGCTACATTTATTTTGCAATGGCATTTTCCGTATTTGTGGAGATGCTGAACATCAAGGTACGGCGCCGCACCGCCCCTGTTAAACTCCACCAATCGTATGTAGAAGAGGACGGCGATAATCCCTGAAAACGGGTTTGTTGACAGCAATCACGTCTGCTATTTATAATTCTTATAAAAACACAATTAAGGAGTTTACTATGTCTTTAAGAAAAAATTTCAAGATTCTTTTAACTATGGCCCTTGCTTCGGGCATAATCTTTTTCGCTGCTATGGGATTACCTTTCAATGCCTATTCCGAAACGCCGAAGATTTCCAAAGAGTCGGTTGATATTCTTACAAAAACAGGACAGGCCATGGCTGATGTGGCGGCTGCCGTAAAACCTGCCGTTGTAAACGTGTCAACATCACGCACCATTAAAATCCCACAGAGTGATTTTGGGCCGTTTTTTAATGATCCGTTTTTCAGAAGGTTCTTTGGCGATGAATTCAGCCACAGGCAGATGCCTAAGGAGCGCAAGACAGCAAGCCTCGGCTCAGGCGTGATTGTATCGCCTGACGGATATATCCTTACAAATAACCATGTTATTAAAGACGCCGATGAAATAAAAGTCCTGCTCTCGGACAAAAGGGAATTCAAAGGCACGGTAAAGGGCGTTGACCCAAAGACAGATTTAGCCGTCATTAAAATTGAGGCGGCAAATCTTCCTGTAGCCCCTTGGGGCGATTCTGACAAGTTAAGGGTCGGTGAAATAGTGCTTGCAATCGGAAGTCCTTACGGGCTGAACCAGACCATCACAATGGGCATAGTCAGCGCGGTTGGAAGGGCCGATGTCGGCATTGCCGATTATGAAGACTTCATTCAGACAGACGCCGCAATAAACCCCGGCAATTCCGGCGGGGCCATGGTCAACGCAAAGGGCGAGCTTATAGGCATCAATACCGCCATATTCAGCACAAGCGGCGGTTATCAGGGCATTGGTTTTGCAATACCAAGCAACATGGCAAAGACTGTCATGGACAGCCTTATCAAAAAAGGCAAGGTCATACGCGGCTGGCTCGGCGTTACCATTCAGGAAGTCACGCCGGAGCTTGCAAAACAATTTGACCTAAAGGAAGGATACGGTGCGCTTGTCAGTGATATCATTGAAAAAAGCCCTGCGGAGCAGGCCGGCATTATGCGCGGAGACGTTATCATAGAAATTGAAGGCAAAAAAGTTGACGAACCCGATCATTTAAGAAACATGGTCGCAGGCACTCCTCCGGGCGCCGAGATTAACCTTAAGGTGATAAGAGAGGGCGTGTCAAAATCCATCACGGTCACAGTAGGCGAACTTCCCGCTGAAATGCAGAAAGCGACCGGAGGCGAATATAACAATGTCCTGAAGGGCGTAAGCGTGCAGGATTTAACCCCTGAGATATCAAGGCAGTTAAATATCCCTTCAAGGATAAAGGGGGTTGTCATTACCGATATTGCAGAGGGATCTCCTTCAGAGGAACATCTCAAGCCTGAGGATGTCCTTGTGGAGATAAACAGGAAGAAAATTGCTGACGTCAAGGCTTATGAAAACATCGTTTCAAAGATAAAACCAAAGGAAGATCTACTGCTGACGGTTTTTAGAAACGGGGCCACAATTTATATACCGCTTTCCTGGAAATAAACGCAGCAATCACAGCATCCCGTTGGAAAGATTTTTCTAACGGGGCGCTGTAAAATCCAATTCCCCTAATGTCACGCAGTCCGTTCCGAATTGCTGCAAGATTTGCTTTAAGCGCAAATAAGACGCACTGCTTTCCCTTTATT
>JACQZD010000019.1 GCA_016207865.1 Nitrospirota bacterium | reverse complement strand
GGATAAATGGGGGTTGTTAAAGAAAGATTCCGGACAAGCCGGAATGACGGATAGGGGATATGTGTCCACAGGAATCCAGAGAAGAAAAGGCTGGATGCAGCATTCCCAAAAAATCGGGACGGAATGACAGCAATTGTGCTAAAATATGTCAGAACTCAGACCCTGTTAACAGCATAAAAGGAGGGTATTTGGGACAGGCCGTTGCGGTCAGCTTTGAAGAAGAAAACATTAAAATAGTTCATGCATCATTCAAGGGGAAGAATTTCTTAATCAGTCCTACGGAAACAATCCCCGAGGACCAGTTTGACGCTTATCTAAAAAAAGAACGGTCCAAAGAATTCATTGTCACTTACGATTTCAAGGAAACCTACCATAACGTAATCACCATTCCTGTTGTAAAGACAAAATATCTTGAAAAAATTGTAGAATCGGAAATCAGGAAAACCACTGAGCTGAAGGATTTTTCATTTATATACACGCTTATCGGCGAACGCGTCGTAGAAAACAAAAAGATTATGGAGGTCTCTTACTTCGCCGCGAGAAACGATGAGATAAAGAATTCCGTCAAACGGTTTTATGACAACGGCAAGATTGTAAGGGCCCTATATCCCGCTGTCTATTCCGCCGTCCCGATATTTGAATCAAGGGATGAAGCGGTGCTCGGCGTCCTGGACACAAAAACAGAGAAGACTGCTTTTCTCATTAAAAAAGGCGTTATTTATTTTATAAGAAAGTTTAAATCATTAAGCGAAGACCTGACGGATCTGGACCTTCAGGACATTAACATGACAATCAATTATTGTTTTCAGAACTTCAGAATAAATCCCGGACTCGTTCTGCTTGCAGGCAATTTATCCATGCTTTACAACGTCAGCGCATCACCCCTGGCTCCGGCTGCAAGTTTCCGCAAGCCTGACTATATGCAATGCACTAAAGAAACGTTCAACGACTTCATCTTGCCCATTTATTCGTTTTCCGCTTCAAAGGCATCAAATATTCTGAGCAGTGAATTTAAAAACCTCTATACGCTGAGAAATTATATGCTGTACGCAATCAAAGCTTTTATCGTGCTGACCGTTTTATGCCTCGGTTTTCTGCTGTATAAAGCAGACAGTGTTTTAGACAAAAGGGACTTTCTCCTTTCAGCTGAAAAAGGCAATACAGACATAGAAAAAATTCTCTCTGAGTATACTGTAAAAGAAGCTGAACTGAAACGTTATTCGCCGGTGCTGAACCTTATAAATAAGGCTTCTCCTGAAATTGAACCGTTATTAATCGCGCTGTCGGAAATGGACCTGAAAACATCCAAAATTGACGTCATAGAGGCAAATGCGGCGGACAATTCATTTTCTATTTTAATCACCGGGACGCTCGGAGCGGACACATACGCCTCTACGCAGGCAGCCTTTCAGGACCTGCTCATTTCAATCGGCAGGATTAAAAACATAAGCATTACCGAAAAAACAGCGGACCTTGACAAAAAAACCTTTTCTTTTAGAATGAATTACAAAATTTCAGGACAGGCGGCGGGAAGACCGTAATGCAATACTTTAATTATCTTAAACGCATATTTCTGTTTTACCTGATAAGCGGCCTGGCCCTTGCCCTGTCAATATTCTTATTAGTAGCAATGCACAACTACAATGCTTACCTTGACAATTCCATTGCCGCGGTTGAGAACATCAGCATTAACAGAAGCATAGTCAAAAAAAGGATAGATAAAATGGATGCCTGGACCAAATACGGCGTAGAGTATCTGAAGCAAAACATAACCGGCACATATTCCGAAAATCTCTTTTATGGGTCTCTGGATAATATTAAAACCAATTTACAGGGGGCTACAGTAAGTTTATCCGCATTTACAGAAACCGCTGATGAAAAAACGCTTCCGGTTGATATCACAGCGCCTGTTGCCGGTTATAAAGCAGTCGTAGATTACATTGCTTTTTTAGAATCCCTGACCATACCGGATTTTAAAATAAATTATTTCCGTTTATCAAAGCTCTCGCCGGGGAACGTGGTCCTTAATATAAGGGGAGACCTGAAATTACCATTGATTGGGGCAAAGAAAACAGATGGACAATAAAATAAAAATATTGTTCATTTCTCCCGTAATTTTAATTATAATATTTACATTGATGACAAATCTCGTCCATTTTGACGATAAATCATTGTCCGGACTTTTATCCTCACTGAGAAGCAATGTGAGGGGCGGGCTTTCAGATAATGAAAGCATACTGCTTGAGTCTGAACCGCCTGCCGCTGTTATGAAGCCAAAACAGAGAGTTTCCGGAGGCGGGATATCAAAAAGCCCCATAGATTTCAGTTCTGCCGGCAGTGCCGGAGGCTTCCCCACGGCACCGCTGGATTCAGTAGTTCCGCAGGCCGGCAAGAGTATCTTATCCCTTATCGTCATACAGGAAAATATTAAAATGGCAATTATAAAAGGCGCCCTTGTAAAAGAAGGCGACCGTATTGACGGAATGAAAGTAGCCAAGATAGAGCATGATAAGGTATTATTAACAAAGAAGGGCGACAAAAAAGGAGAAGTTCAGGAACAATGGCTGTACTTGGAGAAAATAAAATGAAAATTTTTTCATCCACTATATGTCATATTTTATGTCCTGTCATATTTGTCATATTTTTATTTTCCTGCGCCTCCACGCAGCAGACCAAAAAATCTGAAGCCGCTCCAGCTTTAACGGGAAAAGAGCCCCCGCTGGAAATTAAAGAGCCCGAGCTTAAGTCTCCGGATTTTATGCCTGTGCAGGAAGATGTCCTGCCGACACAGATTAGGGTTGTCACAATTGCGGCAAGAAATACGCCGTTAAGAGATGTCCTTTACACGGTCGCAGAGTCGGCAAACCTCAATCTTGTTATGGAGCGGGGCGTCAATCCCGACCTGCCTATAACCATGACCCTGAACAGCATAAGCGTGGAGAACGCGCTGAAATTAATATTTGATTCCGTAGATTATTTTTATTGTCAAGTTCATGGATACAAAAATATTTGAGCTGGGCCAGCCGGGCGTCATACAGGATTACTCGCTAAGCGTCGGAGGCGATATCCTCGGCGGCTCGTCTTCAGGCACATCCGGCGCAGTTAAAGGTGACGTTTCGCTGAAAGCCGCTTCGGACAAGACGGCAGTTCAATTCTGGGATGCGCTTGAAAATTCATTAAGGACTCTCCTGCCCGCACCTGCTGTCACAGCAGGCACCGCCGCAGTGCCTGCGTCAAGTTTCACCATCAACCGTATGACCGGAACAATCATGGTTACGGCTTCAAAAAAAGACCTCGCAAAAATTGAAAACTATATATCTAATTTACAAAAGGTTCTCAATAGGCAGGTGCTTATTGAGGCGCGTATTATTGAAGTCCAGCTTTCGGATTCACTGAAATACGGCATAGACTGGAGCGCTTTAGGCACCATAAAAGGCAGCGGCACCATGAATTTTACCTCAAAGCTCAGCAATGTTGTTGATACAAGCAGTAAAGGCTTACATATAGGAATTACCGGTTATGGTTTCTCCTATGTTCTTAATGCGCTGCAGGAGCAGGGGAATGTTAAAACACTTTCAAATCCGAGAATAAATATCATGAACGGTCAGACAGCCATACTGAGCGCCGGCAGAAATACGAGCTTCATCTCAAAGGTTGAGTCAACAACAACCTCGGAGGGAGGCGCTGCGACCACCACCTTTACCGTGGAAACACAGAGCATTCTCTCCGGAGTCATGTTCGGACTGGTGCCGTATATAAGCGAAGACGGAAAAATAACAATGACCATCACGCCTATTGTTTCAAATCTCGTAAATCTTGATTCACAGACTATCGGCAGCGGCAGCACCGCAACGCAGATTAAACTGCCGACCGTTGATTTAAGGGAGATGAGCACCGTGGTCAAGATTTCAGACGGGCAGATGGTCATTATCGGAGGGCTTATAGACAGCAAGGAAAAACTAAAGGAAAATAAAATACCCATTCTCGGCAGCATTCCTATTTTAGAGCATTTTTTTAAGAGCGTAGAAAAAACTTATGACAAGACGGAACTTGTGATTATGCTTATTCCGAAGCTGGTGAATAACTAATACCCTAAATATATTTGTCATTCCGTGCTTGACACGGAATCCAGATGAAAATTACCATCGTCTGTCATTCCCGCAGGTTTTAAGCGGGAATCCAGAGGTCCTCCCTGTAAAGGGATATATTAAATGGCCTGGATTCCTGCCTCCGCAGGAATGACGGATTTAGATAATAGCATTTATTGAAATTATGCAATTAGGACAGCTTTTAAAAGAAAAAAACCTGATAACCGAGGACAGGGTGCGGATGGCCCTGGCCCATCAGAAGGTGACAAGAGACCTTCTGGGCGACCTGCTTGTAAAACTCGGTTTTGTTTCTGCAAATGAAATAGCCGAAGCGCTTGCCGAACAGGCCGGCATCCCGTTCATTAATCTCTCTGAATACACAATCCCTTCGGATGTCATCAAGCTTGTACCAAAAGACATTGCGGAAAAAACCGGTTTTATTCCCCTGAGCATAACGGACAATACCATTGAAATAGGAATAACAACTCCTGCAAATATACTTGCCATAGACACAGCTTCAAAGCTGACGGGAAAACAGCCGAAGGTCTTTATGATTGATGCGGAGTCTTTTCATGAGACGCTTGAGAAGTCTTACTTCTTTCTTGAAAATCCGATTGAACAGCGCATCAATAAGGCAATAGATGATATAAAATCCGCCGTGACGCCGCCTGCCAATGTAATAGCCGACCTGGCGCAGAACCTGATAATTGAAGGAATCCGGAGGAAGTCAACCGATATACACATTACGCCTACGGCAGACACCATTGATGTTTTTTACAGGGTTGACGGTGTGCTCCAGCACGGCTTCTGCATCCCTAAAATCGCATACAACGGCATTGTAACAAAGATAAAGGTGCAGTCCACCATGGATATCTCGGAACAAAGGCTCCCGCAGGACGGATCTTTTTCCCTGACCTTTCTGAACAAAAAAAATGAGATGCGCGTATCAACAATTCCCACCATTTACGGAGAAAACATTGTTATCAGAATCCTCGCCGGCACCGGCCCCCTGCTTAGAATCAGCAGTCTCGGTTTTGACCCTGAAAACTCAGACCGTCTGCGCGCGTTATTTCAGAAGCCTTACGGAATCATCCTGATTACAGGACCCACGGGCAGCGGTAAGACGACAACCCTTTATGCGGCGCTGAGAGAGGTTAATCTCATTGAGAGAAATGTCCTTACCGTTGAGGACCCCGTAGAATACAAGCTTAGTTTTGTCAAACAGACGGCGGTCAACCTGAAGGCAGGCTATGACTTCGCGCTTGCCGGAAGAAACTTCATGAGGCAGGACCCTGATGTAATGCTGCTCGGTGAAATAAGAGATGAGGAAACCGCAAAAATTGCAATCAGGGCGTCTATTACAGGGCATCTTGTTTTAAGCACCCTGCACACAAACGACGCTATTACCTCCATACCCAGGCTTCTTGATTTTGACATTGATAAGTTTCTGCTTTCCTCATCTCTTCTTGCCGTAATTGCACAGAGGCTTGTCAGAAAGCTCTGCGTGCACTGCAAGGAATCCTACACAGTGTCTCAGGCAGAACTGATGTCGCTGGATTTGATTGAACAGGGAGATGAAAACAAAATAAGCACTGCTTACAGGGCAAAGGGATGCCCGAGATGCAATAATACAGGCTACCTTGGAAGGATAGCCATCGGAGAGATTGTAGTAGTCAATGATGAGATTAAAGACCTGATTGCCGAAGGCGCATCACTGCACAAACTTAAGGACGCCGCCTTGAGAAACGGAATGATACCGCTTAAGCTCAACGGCCTAAGAAAGGTCCAACAAGGAATAACCAGTATAGACGAAATCATGAGGGTTGTGCTTTAATGCCTTTTTTCACCTATAAGGCGCTGAATTTAGAAGGTGAAATAGTCAAGGGCTCCATTGAAGATGTTGACCTGGACGTTGCTTACAGCAATGTATCTCAATTAGGCCTCCACGTTTTATCAATACGCAAATCCACCAGGCTCACCAAGCTCTTTCTAAATAAGGTCAACGCCTGGGGCATAAGACCCAGAGATGTCATCGGGTTTGCAAACGACCTGGCCGTCATGCTGAAGGCTGGACTGCCCCTGCTCTCCTCGCTTGCCGATATTGCAGATTCCATAGATAACAAACGGTTTAAGGAAAGAATTGCAGACATAAGGAGGGCCGTTGAATTAGGCTCAAGCCTTTCCTCAGCCATATCTCATCATCATGACATCTTCCCTGATATTTTCGTACAGCTTGTTGCAATCGGCGAGGAAACAGGACAATTAGAAAAAAGCCTCTCTGACATTGTAATGCACCTGCAGAGGATGGAAGACTTAAAAGCCGCCATAAAGAGAGCTCTCCTTTATCCGACATTCGCCATAGTCACCACAACCGGAGCGCTGCTTTTCTGGCTTATTTACGTGCTTCCTAAAATAGCCTCGCTTTTCAAGTCCATGTCAGTCCGCCTTCCCCTTATAACACAGCTCCTTATAGCCGCAAGCGATTACAGCGTCAAATACTGGTATGTTCTTTTAGCGGTTCCTGCAGCCCTCATCATCATTTACAAGCTTATGACAAAAAGCGAGCTTACCAGATATTACATTGATAACGCCAAATTAAGGCTCCCCATTGTTAAACTTGTCGTATATAACAAAATACTTGCGCTGCTTACCGAGCAGTTAAGGATACTGCTGTCGGCAGGACTTACAATTGACAAATCTTTTGATATAATGATAAAACTTATGGATAATCTCGTGTTCAAAAAAGCCCTGACAGAAGTAAAAGCAGATATCCTGCTTGGCAGCAGGATTTATGAGTCCATGAAAAAACACGGCGAGTTATTTCCCAACCTTGTAACGCGGCTTATACATATCGGGGAAGAGGCGGGCAACCTGACAGA
>JACQZD010000190.1 GCA_016207865.1 Nitrospirota bacterium | reverse complement strand
TCGGCTATCACATCATAAAAGTTACCGGGAAAAAGGAAGGCACACAGCTTGCTTTTGATCAAATTAAGGAAGCTGTCAAGAGGCGTCTGATGGCTGAAAAGCAAAAAGACATCTTTGACACTATGATTGAGGACTTAAAGAAAGAAGCCAAGCTGAATATTGATAAATAGGCGCTTGAAGCAGTAGAAATACCAAAGGCCGAAGTGCCTCAGACTCCGCCCCACGGAAAGACCGGGGAATAATAATACGTAAAGAATAGCAGCAATGGGAATGAAAAAGGGTCAAGGAAATTCTATCCTTGACCCTTTTTCATTCAATTATTTTATTTCCTGAGTTAAGCCTGATAATTTTCGGGGAAAATTTTTTGAGCTCATCTTCCGTATAGTATTCATAGCAGAAGATGATTATCCTGTCTCCTGTAATCCCCTTTCTTGCGGTTGGACCATTCAGGCATATCGTTCCGGAGCCTTTTTTGCCGGGGATTACATAGGTTTCAAATCTTTCTCCATTGTTAAGATTGCTTATCATAACCTGTTCATACGGTCTTATGCCTGCGGAAATAAGTATTGTCTCATCAACGGTCAGGCTGCCCTCGTAATTGATGTTGGAGTCCGTAACCGTAGCCATATGTATCTTGGACCTGAGCATGCACCTCAGCATGATAAAACTCCGTAATGCGTAATGCGTAACGTGTAATGTGAGTAAAGAATCTCAACCTTCAACCTTCATCCTTTCATTACTCTATTATCTTCGGCACCCTGTAGAAATCACCGGCGCTGTCAGGCGCGTTCAGGAGGGCCTGGTCCTTTGACAGTGAAGGAATGGTCCTGTCTTCCCTGAATATATTTTTCATTGAAAGCACATGCGAGGTAGGCTCCACCTCTTTTGTATCAAGCTCATTCAGTTTGTCTATGTATTGGAGGATGCTGCCCAGTTGTTTTGAAAACAGCTCTTTTTCCCCTTCTGCAAGCTTAATCCTCGCAAGAAGGGCCACGCGCTCAATCTCCATCAAAGCCTCTCAAGATTGGCAAATTTCAGCGATAGTCTTTTTACCCCGACAGTGGAGAAATTTACCATTACTTTCACATCGTCCGTTTCGCCGTAACTGTCCCTCACCACCCCGATTCCCCACTTGGGATGTTTTACCCGGACGCCGGGCAGGAAAATTGAAGGGGCTGGAAACTCCACGGTCCGTGAACGCTTGGGAGTTATCCTCGCAACGGACTCAACCATAGGAATCGGCATCATTCCCGTATAGAAATAGCATCCTGAAGGGATTTCACTCAAAAATCTTGACGGCTCTAACTCCTGCATGGACGAATAAAGCCGTCTTTTTTTGGCGCTGGAAAGAATAAGTATATCTTTAGCCCTGGTTATGCCGACATAAAAAAGTCTGCGTTCTTCATGCAGTTCTTCCGGGTTTTTTATGGCATGGAAATGAGGCAGGAGCCCGTTTTCAACTCCTGCTATGAACACAACCGGGAACTCCAGCCCTTTGGCGCTGTGCAGGGTCATGAGCGTAATGCAGTTGCCGTCAACCCGCTCGTCCGCTCCGCTGAAAAGCGAGGCCGTATCAATTAATTCCTGCAGGTTCATGCCTTCCGCCAAACGGATAATCTCAGTGAGATTCTCAATGCGCTCCTTTTCAACCCATTTGATATACCCTGTCTTTTCAAGGACTAATCGTATAAGCTGGGGCAGGGCCATTCCGCGTTTGGCGGTTAATTCATCAATAATCTCTATGAAATCAGTAATCTTTTCCTTCAAGGCCGCAGAATCACTGCTGGAGGAAAGAGATTTCATGGCATCAAAAAAACTCTTGTTTTTCTTCTTAGCCTCATTTTCTATCCGCGCCGTCGTGGTGTCGCCGATGCCCCTCGGCGGACAGTTTATAATCCTCTTCAGGCTGACTGAATCCTTCGGGTTATTGATAACCTTGAGGTAAGAGATAATGTCCTTTACCTCTCTTCTCTGATAAAAACTTACTCCGCCGATTATGCGGTAAGGCATGCCGTACACCCTCAGCGCCTCTTCCAAGGCCCTGGCCTGAAGATTCATCCTGTACAGAACGGCAAAGTCGCTGTATGAATATTTACCTTTGAGATAAAGCTCTCTTATGGATTTTGCAATATACCGCGCTTCGTCATTTTCACTGTTTGCAATGCAATAGTATAATTTTTCCCCTTCATTTTTCTCGGTCCATAGTTTCTTCAACTTTCTTACGGGGTTCTGGGAAATAACGCCGGCGGCGGCATCAAGAATTACCTGAGTAGACCTGTAATTCTGTTCCAGTTTTATCACTCTGGCTGAAGAAAAATCTTTTTCAAAAGACATTATATTTCTTACGTCGGCGCCCCTGAATCTGTAAATGCTCTGGTCGTCATCTCCGACAACACAAAGGTTTTTATGCGCTCCGGCAAGAAGCTTGGAAAGCCTGTACTGGGCTGTGTTTGTATCCTGAAATTCATCAACCATTATATGCGAGATTTCCTTGTTGTATTTATTAAGTGCTGCCGGGTGCTCTTCAAACAGGCGTACGGTATGCAAAATCAGATCGTCAAAATCAAGGGCATTGTTTTTCTTTAATTCATCCTGATATCGTACATATACCCGCGCAAATTTTTCATCAAAGTCAAAGCTGGTCTCATTATTAAGAAATTCATGCGGCCCGATTAAGGCCGCCTTCAGGGATGATATCTTTGACGCAATGCCTTTATAAATTGCCTCATGCATCTTTAATTCCTCACAAGGCTGCTAGAGTCGTCATCATCATAAATTACAAAATCACGATGAAAACCCAGGTGGTCAATCTCTTTTCTTAATATCCTGTTGGAAAGGGCATGAAAGGTCCCTATCCATAAACCCTTGAGGCTCCTGTTCATCAGCCTTTCAATCCTGTCGCGCATTTCACCGGCCGCCTTGTTCGTAAAGGTCATGGCCAGTATTGAGGCAGGAGGCACTTTATGCGCTGAAACTAAGTGTGCATACCTGTATGTGATTACCTTTGTTTTTCCGCTTCCGGCGCCTGCAAGTATAAGCAGCGGGCCCTTGGTATGCAATACTGCGTCTCTTTGCTGGGGATTAAGGTCGTTTAGTAGTGAATTTTTGCTCATTAGTACCTGGCAAATGCTTTTTAAGATTATTATATAATACCAGATTGATATTCTCTGTGGCAAGCCCACAGGGAATCTAATGTAAGGAATTTCTTTATCCTATTCGCTCGCTTGCCCTCGTCACGGGGAATACTCGCTATCCATTTAACAAGTAATTTGTATTATATTATTACTCCACTGTAACGCTTTTTGCAAGATTTCTCGGCTGGTCCACGTCGCAACCCCTCAAAACCGCTATATGGTATGCCAGCAGATGAAGCGGAACGGTAAATAAAACAGGGGTGAGATACGGATTTGATTCAGGAAGGAAGATTACATCCGGAGTAAGAGCGGTGATATTGCTGTCCCCTTCTGTTGCAAGGGCTATGACCAGGCCTCCCCTGCTTTTTACCTCTTCAATATTGGAGAGAATCTTCTCATAGACCTTATCTTTCGGCGCCAGGACCAGCACAGGCATCTCGTTATCTATAAGGGCAATGGGGCCGTGCTTCATTTCGCCCGCCGGATAACCTTCCGCATGGATATAGGAGATTTCCTTGAGTTTCAGCGCGCCTTCAAGGGCTATCGGATAATGGAGGCCCCGGCCCAGGTAAAGAAAATCTTTTGCCTGAAAATATTTCTTGGCTATCCTCAGGACAGACTCCTCAATCTTCAGGACTTTTTCAACCTTTTCAGGCAAGAGCAGCAGTTCATGGAGCATCTCACTTATCCTCTTTTTATCAAGAGCGCCCCTTGCATGCGCGAGGGCTATAGAGAATAAATAAAGCGAAATAAGCTGTGTGGTAAAAGCCTTTGTTGATGCGACCCCTATTTCCGGGCCGGAGTGAGTATAAAAAACACTGTCGGCCTCCCTTGAGGAGGTACTGCCGACCACATTGCATATGCTTAATACCTTAGCACCCTTACGCTTTGCCTCGCGCTGGGCGGCGATTGTGTCCGCCGTCTCGCCCGATTGGGTTATGACAATTACAATGCTGTCTTTCGGGATTATAGTATTCCTGTACCTGAATTCTGATGCGATATCAACCTCAGCAGGCACACCTGCAATATCTTCAATCATATATTTCCCTGCCAGCGCAGAATGCCATGACGTACCGCAGGCCACAAGGAATATCTTGCCTGCCTTCTTCATTTCAGCGGCAGTCATTGAAAATTCGTCTAAACTCACCTCGCCTTTTTCCAGCGAAAACCTGTTTCTTATAGTATCCGTTATCGCCCTCGGCTGTTCAAATATTTCCTTTAGCATAAAATGTCTGTAACCGCCTTTTTCAGCCATTGCAGGACTCCACGTTATGGTCGTTATTTTCTTATTCAGGGGATTCCCCTCAAGGTCTGATACGGCAACTCCGCCGCGGGTGATTACCGCCATTTCGTTGTTATCAAGAATTAGCGCATCCCTCGTATAATTAAGAAATGCGGGAATATCCGATGCTATGAAAAATTCGTCCTGCCCGAGCCCGAGAATAAGCGGGCTGTCCTTTCTCACCGCAATAATCCTGTCAGGTTCATCCTCCCTGATAATTCCAATGGCATATGCGCCTTCAATATGCTTCAGGGCCTCTCTTGTCGCGTCTTCAATCTTCAGGCCCTTTTTTACATGCCTGTCAATTAAATGGCATATGACTTCAGTGTCGGTCTCCGACGTAAAGACATGACCTTCTTTTTTAAGCTCTGTTTTAAGCTCAAGGTAATTTTCAATAATGCCGTTATGGACCACGACAATTCCGCCCGCCCTGTGCGGATGCGCGTTTTCCTCTGAGGGCCTGCCGTGGGTGGCCCAGCGCGTGTGCCCTATGCCGGTGTGGCTTTGCAGGTTTTCACTTTTTATTGAGCTTTCAAGCTCGCGTATCTTGCCGGCGCAGCGCCTTACATGAATCTTGCCGCTTTTGACAAATGCAAGGCCTGCGGAGTCATAACCCCTGTACTCCAGCCTCTTAAGCCCGTCAATAAGTATCGGGATGGCGTTTTGCTTGCCTATGTATCCGATTATTCCGCACATAATTAAGACAGTTAACAGTTAACAGATGACAGTGAACAGTTAAAAACCCTCATCCTTCAACCTTTATTATTTTTAAAGTGTGCCAGCGGTCCTACGACTGAACCCGCCTCTATCTTGCTGTCTTCTATCAGCGAATTATCCTTAATTATTACTCCGCTGCCGATACTGCTGCCGCATATCCTCACGCCAGGATAAATTACGCAGTTTCTGCCTATTGATGTACTGCCTTCAAAATATGTATTGGGATGGATAACCGTATCTTTTCCTATTTTAACAGAAGGCTGAACAATTGTCATTGCAGGGTCCATAAATGAGACCCCCTTCATCATCCATTTCAAAATAATTTTTTTATTCAATATATCCGCCGCCTGAAAAAGCTCCGCCCTTGTGTTAACGCCGCGGACCTCTTCTGCCGGACATTCATAAGCCTCAACTTTTCTGCGGGCCTTAACCGCCTCCCTGACAATATCCGTGAGATAATATTCGCCCGAAGAGCCGTGCAGTCTCAGCCTGCTGAGATAATCCATAACAAGGGGTTCAATAGCATAAATCCCTGCATTTAATTCCCCGGCCCCTCTTTTTTCATCTGAAGTTGCATGTTTGTCTTCAATTATCCCTGTAACTATTCCTGATTCATCACGCAGTATCCTGCCGTATCCCGACAAGGACTCATCAATAAAAAACCCGACTGACAAATCATTCCCGCAAGCCGTGTGTTTTCTTAAAAAGGTCTTCAGTGTTCTGCCCGTTATTAACGGCGAGTCTCCGTTAATTACAACAATCGTACAGCGGTTCATCCCCTTCAATGCCTTCTTTGCCTCTGCCAGCGCATGGCCGGTGCCGAGCAGTTTTTTTTGAAAAACAAACGACACATGCCCGTCTTTAACCTGCTGTTTTACCTCGTCTGCACCGGAATTAACGACTATTACGATTTTTTTCGGCTTCAGCGCGGCTGCGGCGTCAACCGCATACCTGATCATAGGCCTGCCCAAAACTTCATGCAGTACCTTCGGTTTAAGGGAGTTCATGCGCTTGCCGCGCCCTGCTGCAAGTATAACAGCGCATATGTTCATTTGTACGAACCCTCCTTATCCAATGGAGGGCTTTCGGCCAGATAATCAGGCGTCACAATACCGCCGGAGAGAATTATCTTTATTCCCTCGTCAACGGTAAGCTTTGTATAAAAAACTTCGTTCTCCTTAAAAAGCGCGACGGCGCCGAGATATAAATTGTTGGTGGGGATATATACTGCCTTAAGGCAAATCTCAGAGTCGCCTGCAGGTTTTAAACAGCATTCCTTTGTCAGAAAGCCGAATGAATAAACGCCGGTCCGCGGATATTCAACAATTACAAATTTTTTAAAGGCGCTTTTGTTCTCCGGAGAAAAGGCGTCCACCATCTGCTTAATGGGCGTGTAGATGCCTTTGACAACAGGGATGTGCAAAAGCCATTTTTCCACAAGAGTCAAAACCTTTTTACCAAATACATTTGTGGATATTGTTCCTGCAAGAAAAATCAGCAGTATGATGGTTACAAATCCGAGCCCGGCCGTATGGAAGCCTAAGAGATTATCGTAAAACTGCCCGAGCAGTCCGTCAATAATCCTGAAAAACCAGATAAGCACTGACAGGGTCACGGTTATCGGGATTAATACAAACAGACCGGCAATAAATTTCTTCTTAAATGTTTGCTTGAAAGTGATTTTCACTGAGTCCGGCATTGTTTAATGATACTGCTTTTATGGCGGGATTTTCAACTTACTTCTCAGTTCTTACCTTTTAACCTGACTACCGGCAG
>JACQZD010000018.1 GCA_016207865.1 Nitrospirota bacterium | reverse complement strand
GCGCATGTAGAGGCGCGGGGCAAGGCGTACTCTCCGCCTGAGATATCTGCAATGATTCTCCAGAAATTAAAACAGGCCGCAGAGGATTATCTCGGAGAGGCCGTGACCGAGGCAGTCATAACAGTGCCGGCGTATTTTAATGACAGCCAGAGGCAGGCGACAAAAGATGCGGGCCGGATTGCCGGACTTAATGTCCTTCGGATAATCAATGAGCCTACTGCCGCATCGCTTGCTTATGGACTGGATAAGAAAAAAGAGGAGAAGATTGCAGTATATGATTTGGGCGGCGGTACATTTGACATCTCAATTTTGGAAATAGGACAGGGCGTTGTTGAAGTCAAATCCACAAACGGCGACACTTATTTAGGCGGAGATGATTTTGACCACCGCGTAATGGACTGGCTGGTTGCGGAATTTAAAAAAGAGCAGGGCATTGACTTGAGCAAAGACAAGATGGCGCTCCAGCGGTTAAAGGAGACCGCTGAAAAGGCAAAGATAGAATTATCCTCGGCAATGGAAACCGAGATCAACCTTCCGTTTATCACTGCCGACGCTACAGGTCCAAAACATTTATTAGTAAAGCTTACAAGGGCAAAGTTTGAACAGCTTGTTGACGATCTTATACAAAAAACCATTGAGCCGTGCAAAAAGGCCTTGGCTGACGCAGGGCTGAACGCAAAGGATATAAATGAGGTAATACTCGTAGGCGGACAGATAAGGATGCCGAAGGTTCAGCAGGTGGTGCAGGAATTTTTCGGCAAAGAGCCTCATAAAGGTGTAAACCCTGATGAAGTTGTCGCAGCCGGAGCCGCAATTCAGGCAGGCGTCTTAAAGGGAGAGGTTAAAGAAGTTCTTCTGCTTGATGTAACACCCTTGTCTTTGGGCATTGAAACATTAGGCGGCATCTTTACAAAACTCATTGAAAGGAACACAACCATACCGACAAAAAAGAGCCAGGTATTTTCAACCGCCTCTGACAATCAGCCGGCAGTTACAATCAAGGTCTGCCAGGGAGAAAGGGAAATGGCGGCGGACAACAAGGTGCTCGGGCTTTTTGAACTCGTAGGCATACCGCCTGCGCCCCGCGGCCTCCCTCAGATAGAAGTCACTTTTGACATTGACGCAAACGGCATCCTCCATGTAGCTGCAAAAGACTTAGGCACAGGGAAGGAGCAGTCCATCAGGATAACTGCCTCAAGCGGACTTACAGAAGAAGAGATTAAGAAAATGACAACTGACGCAGAGGCGCACAGCGCGGAAGACCACAAAAAACGCCAGCTTGCGGAAAAAAGAAACGAGGCGGACACGCTTATATATACAGTTGAAAAATCACTGCGTGAATACGGTGATAAAATCACCATCGCAGAGAAACAAAAAATTGAAGAGGCCGTTGAAAAATGCAAGAAGTTAAAAGACACGACAAGCGAGCCTGAGGAGCTTATAAAAGCAATAGAGGAATTAAGCACGGCGTCACACAAGCTTGCCGAGCACATCTATAAAACACAGGGCGCAGGCGCCCAGCAGGCAGGCGCCGGTCCTCAGCCTTCAGAAGAAAAACCAAAGGATAAAGAAGACGTGGTTGAAGCGGAATTTGAGGACGTGGACAAAAAAGACCAATAAAAACCGTTATTGGTTATTAGTTGTTAGTTAAGGACTAAACATAAGCAAAAAACTACAATTTGTTATAAATTGTCGGTTGTTTTTTTACATATCACATATAACGAATAACAAATAACGATTAACTATTATTTAAGATGAAAGATTACTATCACATATTAGGCGTTGACAGAAATGCAACAGATGCCGAACTTAAAAAGGCATACCGCCAGCTTGCGCTTAAATACCACCCTGACAGAAACCCCGGGGATAAGGCCTGCGAGGATAAATTCAAGGAGATAAACGAGGCTTACACATGCCTGAGCGACCCGCAGAAAAAGGCTAATTATGACAATTTCGGCACTGCCGAAGGCATGGGCATGGGCGCGGGTTTCGGCGACTTTTCATCTTCATTCGGCGATGTGTTCGGGGATATATTTGAAGACTTCTTCGGCGGCCAGTTTGGCGGGGGGAGAAGAAGGGCGCGTCCGCAAAAAGGCTCTGACCTCAGATACGACCTTGAATTAGACCTGAAAGAAGCAGTCTTTGGCGCGGAAAAAACAATTGACATCCCAAGATGGGAAACATGCACGGCCTGCAGGGGCACAGGCGCTAAGGAAGCCAAAGGCATTGCAACATGTCATTCCTGCAAAGGAGCAGGGCATGTACGGCTTCAGCAGGGATTTTTCTCAATCTCAAAGACCTGCGGTCATTGCAAAGGCACAGGCAAGGTAATTACCGACCCCTGCAAAGAATGCAGGGGCGAAGGGAAAACCCGAAAGAAAAAGAAGGTCTCTATCAAGGTGCCGCCGGGCGTGGATACAGGAGTCAGGCTCAGGGTCACCGGTGAAGGTGAGGCCGGAAGTCTGGGAGGACCTTACGGAGACCTCTATGTAATGCTCCATGTGGCGGACCATCCGTTTTTCAAAAGAAAAGGCAATGACCTCATGTGCGAGGTCCCGGTTTCATTCACACAGGCTGCACTCGGCACTGAGATTGAGGTGCCGACCATAGACGGAAAGGCCTTTATAAAAGTACCCGCAGGCACGCCCTCAGGCAGGGTCTTTCATTTAAAAAGCAAGGGTGTTCCAAAACTTGGCGGCTATGGCAAGGGTGACCAGTTCATCACCATTTTTGTAGATGTGCCTAAAAAACTCACCCCGCGCCAGAGGGAACTGCTTGAAGAATTCGCAGAGATAAGCGGCGAGGATGCATCAAAGGGGTTCATGGATAAAGTAAAGGACCTGTTCGGCAAAGAACAGGCGAAGTAGTTTGTATTCAAGCACGCTAATCTGAAGCATGTTTACATTTCAGGCAGATGATTATCGGCTCTGCCATATGTCCCTCCTTAAAGGCATAAACAAATTGACATCAGAGGCGGCTTATCCTTGCCTATCCATGTAAGTTCAAGTTTTGGGAGTTTATTTGACATTAATTAAAGCAAACCGTTTGGTTTCTTAAAATCAAAATTGATTTTGTAGCCCTTGGTAGACTTAATTAAAATGTTTGCCTTGAATAATTTATTGCAGATGTTTCTGACTTTTCTGCCCATGTTTTCAAATTTCCTTACATCAATTTTTGAGCCAATCTCTGAACGGTATATTTCCGGAGTAAT
>JACQZD010000191.1 GCA_016207865.1 Nitrospirota bacterium | reverse complement strand
CTTAAGGACTTTTATTTTTTTAAATCCGAGGGCGCCTTTCTGCGTGCCCTCAAGATAATTAAGAAGCGCGCCTGCCGCAGAAACAGCCACGACCATGCCCTCAACGCCGTAGCCGTCAAGAGAGCCTACTTTGAAGTGTTTTAAAAGCGCCCTGTACGACTCAATATAATCGTAATACCAGTCCTCATAAGGAGTAGTGTAATAACCGTTAAGCCATTCCTGAATGGAGGGATTGTGCTTAAAGCTCAGGGGGTAAAGCACTTCTTTAGGCTCAAACCTCACTATCTCATCATTAAGATTATTGCAGGATTCGTAAATCTGAAACTCACCGGTTGTTATATCAGCGGCGGCAAAGCCAAAAATATTTTCCTTCTGAAAAATACTCAGTATGTAATTGTTTTCCTTAGGACTCTCAGGCTGAAAGGTCCCGGGGGTCACAACCCTGACGACCTCCCTTTTCACTATCCCCTTTGCGTCTTTCGGGTCTTCCACCTGCTCGCAGACTGCAACCTTATGTCCGCTTTTTATTAATTTTGCGATATAGGTCTCTGCAGTAAAATGAGGCACCCCGCACATCGGAACGGCGTCTTCTTTGCCCCGGTCCCTCGTGGTCAGGGCAATCTGAAGAATTTTTGACGCTGTCACAGCGTCCGGCCCGAACATCTCGTAAAAATCGCCGAGGCGGAAAAACACAATAGAATCGGGATGATTCCGTTTGACCTCGTGATATTGTCTCATTAAAGGGGTTAGTTCTGACATAAAAATCCAAAATTAAAGAATCCTAAGAATATACCATAATGACGGTCATATATAAAAGAGTTTGAAATAAATGTGTTATACCAATTTAGAAATGTCCAGTTTTATGTTATTGCCTCGCTGCATGTGTCATTCCCGCTTGTCGGGAATCTTTCTGCTTTTTGAGAATAATAAAATGATTCTGGACAAGCCAGAATGACAGAATGAGAAACCCTGTAGCAAGCTACAGGGAATTAACAAGTTTAAATTGCAATTTGCTAAAATTAAGCCGATATGTTATTTTTAAAACTTAAATTAACTTTTCAAACAGGAGGACTGAAATGAAATATTTTATGAGATTAGCATTATCCGTAATCATAGCTTTAATACTTACTGCCGCGGCTTTCAATGCCCCCGAATCGTTTGCCGCAGAGGGGAAGAAGGCATCTGCTGACATCCAAAGCACTCTTAATGAAATTCAGAAAACACAAAAAGAAATCCTCCAGAAACTTGATGCCCTTGAAAAGAAAGTTTCAGGTCCTGCACAGCCGCCAAGGCCTGCTGTTGATTACAGTAAAGTTTATACCATCCCTATAGGAAATTCACCTGTAAAAGGCGATAAGCATGCGCCTGTTATCATTGCTGAATTTTCAGATTTCCAGTGCCCGTACTGCGCACAGCTTCAGTCTACTATTAAAGAAGTTTTAAAGGCGTACCCGAAAGAAGTTAAGCTGGTTTTTAAGCAGTACCCTTTATCCTTCCATCCTCAGGCAAGGAACGCATCCAAGGCTTCCCTTGCGGCAGAAGAGCAGGGTAAATTCTGGGAAATGCATGACCTTATTTTTGAGAACTTTAGTAAACTCAGTGAAGATAAGTTTAAGGAGTTTGCCGGAAAAATCGGATTAAACATGGAAAAGTTCATAGCAGATTACGCAAGCAGTAAATACGATATACAGATACAGCAAGATATAACCCTCGGCAATAACGTCGGCGTAACAGGCACGCCCACTCTTTTCATAAACGGAAAGAGGATGCAGGGCAGGTCCGTGGATGATTTCAAGGCGACTATTGACGGCGAATTGAAGAGGAAATAAGGTTACAAGAGTTGTATTATCTTAATGGTTAATGCAGAAGAGAGAAACAAAGACGATGATGAATTAAACATAAAAATAAAACCTATAGATTCACAAGCTTCTAACAAAACAGGGCTTTTGTATAAACCAATAGTTCATATTCTGCTAATTGCTATAGTTGGTCTGATTGCCTACTCAAATACCTTTCATGTACCTTTTCATTTTGATGACAAGCAGAACATAGTTGAAAATCCTATCATTAAAGACTTCCAATTTTTCAATGAGCTTCAAAAAGCAAAAAGGCCTGACATATACGATGGTTTTAAAAACAGATTTATCGGTTATCTTACCTTTGCATTAAATTACAGACTGCACGGCCTTGACGTCACAGGCTATCACATTGTTAATCTTGCAATTCATCTTCTGAATGCCCTGCTCGTCTATTGGCTGGTGCTTCTCACATTCAAAACACCCTTCTTTAGAGTGTCAGAGTGTCAGAAAGTCAGAGTGTCAGAAAGTCAAGGCTTTGATACTTTGATGCTTGGACGCTTTGATACTAAGTTTGTTGCCCTTTTCTCCGCCCTTATCTTCGTCTCCCATCCAATTCAAACTCAGGCTGTTACCTATATAATCCAGAGGCTTACATCCCTTTCAACGCTCTTTTATCTCCTGAGCCTTGTAATGTATGTAAAGTGGAGGCTCAAAACAGAAGGTCAAGGGTCAAGTAGCAAGGGGCAAGGAAAGCTTGTATCCTGCATCTTGTATCTTGCATCTGTTTTATGTGCCGTGCTTGCCATGAAGACTAAGGAGATTGCCTTCACCCTCCCGATTATCATTGTGCTTTATGAATTCAGCTTCTTCAGCAAGTCTTCAATTCAACCGTCAACCGTCAACCGTCAACCTTCACACATTCCGCATTCCGCATTCCGCATTCCGCATTTGAAACGTTTTCTCTATCTAACCCCTTTCCTACTAACCCTGCTCATTATCCCCGTTTCCTATATCGGCTCCGCACAGTCTGCCGGAGAGTTACTAAGTAATGTGTCTGAGGCAACAAGGCTTCAGACAACCATCTCAAGATGGGATTATCTTTTTACTCAGTTCGGAGTAATAGTGACATACATAAGTCTCTTATTTTTACCCATAAATCAGAACCTTGATTATGACTATCCGGTATATCATTCATTTTTTGAGCCGAATGTATTTTTGTCGTTTATGTTTTTATTATCTATCTTCGGGCTTGCTGTTTATCTGTTTCGCCGTTCACGCATTACGGCCTTTGGAGTTTTCTGGTTCTTCATAGCGCTCTCCGTTGAGTCAAGCGTCATACCGATAGAAGACGTGATATTTGAACACAGGATTTATTTGCCTTCGGTGGGATTGTTTATCGCCGTTGTCAGTGCTGTTTTTTATCTCACAGCGTACTTTACAAAAACTCGTTACTTGCCGCTTGTTACTCGTTTTTTATCCTTACTTCTTGTTGCTATAGTCATTGTTTTTTTAGTCGCAACTTATTACAGAAATAGCACATGGATAAATGGATTGTACCTATGGCAAGATGTTGTAAAAAAGAGTCCTAATAAAGACCGGCCTCATGAAAATCTCGGCGTTGCCTATGCGGAGCAAAATCGCTTTAATAAAGCAATTAATGAATACCAAACTGCCTTGCGGATAAACCCAAATTTTGCCGAAGCACATTACGATCTTGGTAATACTTACTTGACTCTCGGTCGGATAGAAGAAGCAATTAATGAATTTGAAATCTCCGTAAAACTCCAGCCTGGTTTTGCTTTTGCACATTATCATCTTGGCAATTTTTATTATGCACAAGGCCGCATTGCTGAGGCTATACGCGAATTTCACAGTATGCTAAAGCTTAAGCCTGATTCTATCTTTGCACATAATGCTCTTGGAATAATATATTTAAAGCAAGGCAACCTGATGGAAGCTACTAAAGAATTTGAAACCGTATTAATGCTTAATCCGTCTTCTACTGAGGCACAAATAAATCTTGAAATTCTCTATAATAATTTAAAGAGTAAACACGGACTAAAATAAAACAAGAAGTTTGCGATATCAAATTTTATTTGATCATCTGGTTAGACGTGAAATATTTAACAAAATGACGGGGGAAGGAATATGACCCCTCCCCCATCTATATGAATTAGAAATTACTGGTTTGGGATAGAATTAAAATCACTATCATAACAGTTCACCAATTTAGGTGATCCCAAAATCACATCTCCTTTTAACATGGACGATACAATTTTAAGTTGATTATTCATGTTAGCAATATCTCCTTCCATCACGGATGATGTAATTTGTACCCCCAAATCTGTTGTAGACGCATTTCCATAAGCAAAAACACCCCACCCTGGAGATTGAGAAAAGTCTACAGTACTATTATCTATTCTTACGTTGAGATGTTTATCAAAAGAAAGTGCTGCATAAATACCCCAGCCATCTGAAATAGATACAGTAGTATTTTTAATCCATGCATTTGTACCTTCTGACAACCCAATCCCAACACACCCATCTCCATGACTCCATGCATGAATAGTACAGTTTTCAATTATTGGACTACCTCCTTCTATCAAAACAGGTCTAGGGTCATGCATACCCGGGACGCTCAGAAAACAATTCCTAACGGTAGGTGAAGTATTAATAATTTTCAATGCAGAATTTAACTGAGTTGATAAATTTTCCACTATCATTGAAAAATCTTCAATAGTCGCATTATTCGCCCCTAATATACCAGGAGATGTGGCTGTATATATTTTAGTACTATTTTGACCTGAACCCTTAATATCAACCCATTCTTTCATCACTATAGACTCATTATATACACCAGGCATAATGAATATGATGTATTGGTTGTTTTCTGATGCATCTGTTATTGAATTAAGGGCATCAGTAATACTATTAAAAGTATTCACTCCATCAGTACTTCCTTTATGTACAATACGAACATTCTTATATGTCTGTAGTCTCTCAATTCCTATTGTCCCATCAGTAATATCCGCCCCATAATGACTATGACTTCCAAGCTTCGTCCCTGAGATTAGTCCTGTTATTTTCGCATCCGTCACTGCGCCGTCTGCTATTTTGCTTGTTGTTACTGCTCCATCGGCAACCTTAGCGGTTGATATAGCACTGTCTGTTATCTTCTGTGTCGTAACCGCTCCGTCAGCAACTTTTGACGTTGTTACTGCCCCACCGGCTATTTTGCCCGTTGTCACTGCATTGTCCTGCATATGTCCTGTCTTTATCCCACTTCCACTGTTTGTATCCTGCCCGCTTGTCCCATCTGCTTCCCTTATATGCTGCGATACAACAGAATCATCATTGATTGCAAAAGCATTTGCACTAAACAACGTACATACAAAAATCACAATTAACAATAAACTCAATCTGCTCTTTTTCATGGTTATTTTCTCCATTTTTTTAATTGTTATTAAGAGTTGAAAGAACACACTTACCCTCATGGCCGCTTCAAGGTGAAACACCGGAGTAAATACGAAGGGCTTTATTGAACGGTTTCAAGACAAGCCCCATGCAAAAATTGAGGATAGATGTTTGAAAAAAATATTTTCTAAGAGGGAACTGACTGACTGACTGACTGACTGACTGACTGAGCAATATTGGGGCGAGATTAATCAGGACAAAGAATAGAACTTCGCATCTCCTCAATGTGCCCTCCATTTTTGTTGAACAAACAGAAATTTTTTAGCACACCAAAGGCTTATGTGTCAACAGGAAAATGCAATACATTTCATGCCGAAATGCCTGCGACCCTTATAATCTCGTCAAACGTGGTCACGCCTTTAAACATTATCTCCACGGCGCACTCCCTGAGGGTCTTAAAACCTTCACCCCTTGCGATCTGCCTGATTTTAGCAGGCGCAGTCTTTTCTTCAATTGCACCCCTTATTTTTTCCGTTATCTCCATAACTTCAAAAATCCCGGCGCGTCCGAGATAACCCGTGCCCCTGCACCGGGGGCATCCGGCTCCGATTAAGACTTTCACATTTTTTGCCCTGTCGTAATTTATACCAAGCATCCTGCACTCATTTTCCGAAAGATGATACTGTTCCGCACAGTGCCTGCATACGGTCCTTACAAGTCTTTGAGCCACTACGCCGATAAGAGTTGAATTAATCAAAAAAGGCTGGATG
>JACQZD010000182.1 GCA_016207865.1 Nitrospirota bacterium | reverse complement strand
GCGGCTCCGTCCGACCTACTGTTGGCTTGTCCGGAATCGTCTTACAACGGCATATATGCCCTCAAAATTTCAAGAAAACAACTTTGATTATTATCTGTCATGCTGCAAAAAATTTTAAGCATTAGCTTTTTAACTACTCATAAAAAGGCAGCATGACTTTAATGTGTTGCCTTGAAATTTTTCGGACACACATGCCGTTTTTCCCCTATCTTCCGGATTCAGAATTCTGTCCTTAACTTGCATCTTGAATCCTGCATCCTGTATCTTTTCTTATTATGGTCTGCTTAATCACCGGTTCTTCAAGAGGTCTTGGAAAGGCTGTTGCGTTTGCATGCGGGCAAAGAGGTCACCGGGTTGCTGTGCACTGCAAAGATAGAATCAGTGACGCCAAAAATGTTGCGGCGCAGATTAAGGATTCCTTAATATTCAAAGCCGATGCAAGGGATTTCAAGGAGATAAAGAGCCTCGTTGCTGAAGTTGTAAAGAAGTGGGGAAGGATTGACGTTCTTGTAAATAATGCAGGCATAACAAAAGAGGCTCTTTTGCTGAGGACCTCAGAAAAAGATTTTGATGAAGTTATCGGCATAAACCTCAAAGGCGCCTTTAATTTTATCCGCGCAGTTGCACCATATATGATGAATCAAGAAATAAAAAAAATAATCCCCCCTCACCCCCCTTTAGCAAAGGGGGGCAGGGGGGATTATCAAATCAAGCAGCGAAGCGGGCATATCATAAATATTTCTTCGTTTGCAGGCGTTAAAGGCAAGGCCGGGCTTTCTGCATATTCGGCGTCAAAGGCGGGGCTTATCGGACTTACGCTGACAACTGCAAAAGAGTTCAGCAGGTATAATATAATGGTCAATGCAGTACTTCCGGGCTATATGCTTACAGACATGGGAGAAGATTCAAGTGATACGGCAAAAGAAAAAACGCTGGAGGAAAGCCTCGTAAAAAATTTTTCTAATCCGGACCTGGCTGCAGAATTTATCTGTAATTTATCTGAAACAACAGGAATAACAGGACAGGTCTTTAATCTGGACAGCAGAATTTTATAATAAAACAATTAAAAAGTAGTTTTTAAAACCACAGAGGCACTGAGACACAGAGAAAATTATAAAATGTTTTATTTTGCCACAGATTTTCACTGATTTATTTAGATTTATTTAATCATGATAATCAGCGGTTATCTGTGTCCTATATAAAATAGTCTGTGTCTGTCTGTGGCTATCTTTCTCCGTGCCTCTGTGTCTCTGTGTTTATTTATAATATTCAACGAAATTATTTATGCATAAGGGCATTTTCATAACAGGCACTGACACAGGCGTCGGCAAGACTTATACGGCTGCCGGGCTTTTAAATGCACTGAAAAAAATGGGCATAAACGCCTGTCCAATGAAGCCTGTAGAGACAGGGTGCAATATCCAAAAGGGGAAACTCATCCCGCAGGATGCCGTGACTTTAATTAACGCATCAGGCATAAGCGAACCCCTTGATGTTATTAATCCTTACAGGCTCAGGCCTCCGCTCGCCCCGTCTGTTGCCGCAGAGATGGAAAAAACTGCGATAAAAAAACAAAAGATATTTTCTGCTTATCGTTATCTCTTAAATAAATATGATATTACAGTCGTTGAAGGCGCCGGAGGCATTATGACGCCTGTATATAAAAAATATCTCTTCCTGGACCTTATCAAAGACCTGGGCCTGCCAGTGATAATCGTTTCAAAACCCGTGCTCGGTACGATAAACCACACACTCCTTACGATAGCAACTGCAAGGAGCAGGAAAATAAATATTCTTGGAATAATAATAAACCATGTATGCAGAATCAAAAAAGGCGCGGCTGAAAGAACAAATCCTGAGATAATAGAATATCTCGGGCGGGTGCCGGTGCTCGGAGTTATTCCATATTCAAAAAATCCGGCTTCGCCATTAACCGAAAAAATCTTCGTCAGGATTGCTGAAAAGATATTATCATGTCTGTAGTTTGCAATTCCATGCCGTTTACTACAAAGCAACAACTTTAACATACCACGTCATTCCACGATTTAATCGGGGAATCCAGAAAGAAACTAAAGACTGGATTCCGCATCAAGTGCGGAATGACAGAAATTGAGGTAATCCTGAAGTTTACCACATAGCAATTCATTTACCGTGCATCCGCACTATTTTCAAAAAAACAGACATGATATGTTATAATTCTAAGAATGGCAAATAACCTTAATATCGGTCAACAGATTGCGGGGAAAATAGTAATCCTTCTTGTACTTTTACTGTGCATCCCGGCAAATGGATTTTCCCAAGAGACACCCCCGACGGAACCTGTTGCACCCGCTCCTGTACCGGCGCCTACTGCTCCGTCCTCAACTCCTCCTGCGCCTCCTGCTCCGCCCTCAGTTGTTCCCGCAGTTCCACAGCTTCCTGCCGAGCAGGCTAAGCCTGTTGTCAGGTCTAAAGAAGAGAGTTATATCATTCTGAATTTTGACAACGCCAACCTGAGAGATGTAATCAATACAGTCAGCGCAATCACAGAGGAAAATTTTATTATAAGCCCCGGGGTGGATGCGAGGGTCACAATTCACTCAACCAAGAAAGTCCCTGTCTCAGAGATATTAAGCATATTTGAATCCATCCTGGAAATAAACGGATTGTCAATGGTTAAGTCCGGACTTTTTTACAAAATCATTCAGGGTCCTTCGGCAAAGCAAAGACCTGTTGATATTTTCAAAAGCAATGAAAACACGCTTTCTCCTGCGACTGATATTCCGATTACGCAGATTGTGCCGGTTGAATATATCCCTGCGAATGAGGCTAACAGCGTGCTTCAGCCCCTGCTCTCTCCTTTTGGAAGCATTATCCCTAATCCGAGGAATAACCTGCTCATCATAAACGACCTGGCCTCAAACATCAAACGCCTGCTGGATATTCTTGCCGAGATTGATGTTAATGCATTTCAAAATACGAGAATGAAATTTTTTCAGCCGAAATACTCTGACGTAAAGACCCTTTCTAAAGAACTTACAGAGATAATCAATGCCCTGAATATAGGGAAAGAAGGCGTTGCATTCATTCCTCTTGAACGAATTAACAGCATGATAGTCTTTTCTTCAAGCCCGAATCTCCTCAGCACAGTGGAAGACTGGATTAAAAAACTTGACGAGGAATCTACGACAGGACAAAACATCTTTGTTTACCGCGTTCAGAATGGAAAGGCTGACGGCATTGCAAGCATACTTAAGACGCTTTATGAGTCAGATGACAGCGGGAAACCCACGGCAACTGTCACTGCGCCTCCGCCAACGCCCGGAGGCAAACAAACGTCGCCGGCGGCTCAGGCAAAGCCCGGAGAAACAGGCTTCAGCAGGGTCAAGATTATTACTTATGAGCCCACAAATTCGCTGGTAATTCTTGCCTCATCAGGCATGTACAGAGATATATCAGAAACAATAAAACGGCTTGATGTTTACCCGAAAGAAGTTTTAATTGAGGTGCTGATAGCTGAAATTGAACTCTCTGACTCTATGCAGTTTGGTATCCAGTGGTCGCTTCTCGGTAAAAATATAAAGATTGAAGGGTCCTCTTTTGATAACCTTATCCAAAGCAGTTATTCAGGCACGTCGGCTCTTTCAGCAACAGCGCCCACCTTAGCTTCAGGAGCAAGCGGCGGTTTGTCATATTTATTATTTAAACCTGACAAGTTCGTGGGATTGATTAATGCGCTGGCAAGCGATGGAAAAGTCAATGTCCTCTCAAGTCCCCGGCTCCTTGTGCGGGACCAGCAGGAGGCAAGTATAGAGGTCGGCTCGGATATACCAACCGCAACAAGTTCAAGCCAGGCTTCTGATACCACTGCAACAGTATCACAGTCCATACAATATAAAACCATAGGCGTAAAACTTAAGATAAAACCGAATATTAATGATGAGAAAACTATTGTGCTTGATGTTACACAGGAGGTATCAGAACAGGGAGCCGATATTTCTATCGGAGCAGCCGGATACAAATATCCTTCCTTTACAAAGCGCGAGGTCAAGACCTCTGTGGTTGTACCGGACCAGCAGGGCTTAATCATCGGCGGTATAATCAAAGAAAAGAAAAATAAGAGTTTTAATGGGATTCCGCTTTTAAGCTCTATCCCGATTTTAGGATACCTTTTCCGTTACACAACAGAGTCGTCAACCAAAACTGAATTGATTGTCATGCTTACGCCCCATGTGGTCTCTAAAAAAGAAGAAGCTGATATGATTACAAGTGAATTCCTTGATAAAATTAAAGGGGTAAGGGACACCATTGATGAATATATGAATAAATCTAAGGTGACGGAAGGCAATCCGCAGGCTGAGCAGAAATGAACTTCCCGGTATTGATGTTGAGGAATAACACCTTAATTCCGTCATTCCTGCGAAGGCAGGAATCCAGAGGTTTTTTACAAGGAACTGGATTCCCGCTTAAAACCTGCGGGAATGACAACTTTAAACGAATAACAGACCGTACTTTCAAGTTAATAATATAGATTTTTCACACTAATCAAATGACAGAAAAATCTTTAAAAACAAAGCTCCCCATAGGCGAGATTCTCCTCAAAGACAACCTGATAAATGAAGAAAAGCTTGAGATAGCCCTTAAGGAGCAGTCTTCCATGCCTCCGCCTCCTAAACGCATAGGAGAGATTCTCAGGATTCTCGGTTTTGCGTCAGAGCAGGACGTCCTTGGCGCGCTGGGTTATCAGCTCGGAGTAAAATATCTTCCGTTTTCCGAATTCCCGAAGACAATCCCTGACGATTCTTATCCGACCGCCAAATTCATGAAACAATACAAGCTGGTCCCTGTCGGCAGTGATGAAAATGTACTGAAAATTGCAATGGTGGACCCCCTTGATGAATATGCCATTAAGGCCCTGCGCGTGTTTACTGATAAATCTCTGGAGATATATCTCAGCGGTGAAAAGGATGTAATGGAAGCCCTTGAGCAGTATTTCGGAGGCGACGTCCAGATGACAACAATAATGGCAGGCATGAGAGAGGAAGACGAGGCTGAAACTGTCATTGACATGCATGAAGACGTCCATCACCTGAGGGATATGGCCTTTGAAGCACCGATCGTCAAACTCGTAAACATGCTCATCACGCGCGCAGTTGAAGGAAGGGCCAGCGACATCCACATAGAGCCTTTTGAAAACAATGTCAAGGTGAGATACAGAATTGACGGCGCGTTGAATGAGATAGAAGCCCTGCCAAAAAGGATTCAGGCGGCTGTCATTTCCAGAATAAAGATAATGTCCCGGCTGAACATTGCCGAACGGAGGCTCCCGCAGGACGGAAGGATAAAGCTGAGGGTTTCAGGCAGAGACATTGACATCAGGGTTTCAACCATCCCGACAATATTCGGAGAAAGCATTGTCATGAGGATACTGGATAAAGGCAGCACCCTTGTGGTCCTGGAACACCTCGGCTTCTCTGAAGATGCACTTAATAAATACAAGGGGTTAATCACTATCCCATACGGGATGATTCTCGTGACAGGACCCACAGGAAGCGGAAAGACAACGACACTTTATGCGGCGCTCAGCCAGATAAATTCCCCCGACAAAAAGATCATCACAATTGAAGACCCGATTGAATATCAGATTGAAGGCATAAACCAGATACAGGTAAAACCCAAGATAGGGCTCACATTTGCCAACGGACTGAGGCATATCGTGCGTCAGGACCCTGATGTAATAATGGTAGGTGAAATCAGAGATGTTGAAACCGCTGAAATCGCAATTCACTCGGCGCTCACCGGGCATCTTGTCTTCAGCACGCTCCATACAAACGATGCGCCGGGCGCTGTAACAAGGCTTGTGGACATGGGCATTGAAGGCTTCCTCGTGGCCTCCTCCCTGGCCGGCATTGTGGCGCAAAGACTTGTAAGGGTAATCTGTCCTCACTGCAAAGAACCCTTTGCGCCTAAAGCCGAGATGCTTGAAAAATTTCAGGCTGAGACCTCAGGCCTTACTGCTTATCACGGCACCGGCTGTGAAGAATGCCGGCATACGGGATATAAAGGCAGGACCGGAATCTTTGAGCTGATGATTATGACCGAAGACCTAAGGCGGATGGTGCTTACTAAGGCAAGCTCCGACGTCATCAGGGAAAAGGCTATTGAGCAGGGGATGCAGGTCTTAAGGGAATGCGGCTGGCAAAAGGTAAAAGAAGGGATAACCACCATTGAGGAAGTCCTGCGCGCCACTCAGGAGGAAATTTAACGCAGAGTGGATACTTATTCCTACGAGGCCACAACAAAAGAAGGCAGTATAATAACAGGCACTCTGGAGGCGGAAAACGAGCGCAGGGCGGTGGACCGCATTCAGGACCTGGGCTATTTCCCCTTAAAAATAAGCAAGGCTGAAGAGCGCGGGGGTTTTGGAATAAGCGCCCTGCCCTTGCCGATTTTCCGCAATAAAATAAAAGAATCCGACATAATGACTTTTACTTATCAGATCGGAGTATTGATTGATGCAGGCTTTCCGCTGGAGAGGGCCTTGTCAATACTTTCAGAACTAAGCGATAAGAAAGCGCTTAAGGATCTCCTCAAAGATATCTTGTCGCATGTGCGGGGCGGAAAATCATTTTCAGAAGCGCTGTCAAAATTCCCGGCAGAGTTCCCGGCCTTTTACGTAAACATGATAAAGGCCGGCGAGGCCGGCGGATTTCTTGAAGATACAATCTCAAGGATGGTCGTGTATCTTGAAAATTCCCAGCGGTTAAAAGAAGACATCCGTTCAGCGCTTATTTATCCGGCGATTCTCTGCATAGTGGGAGGCACCGCCGTGATAGTCCTTCTTACCTTTGTCGTGCCGAGATTTTCGCAGATATTTTCGGATGCAGGCACAGCGCTTCCCCTGCCCACTGTAATCCTTCTTTCAATCAGCTCTATGCTCAGGCGTTACTGGTGGATTATTGGAATTCTGCTGTACGGGTTATTTTTTCTCCTGCGCCGCCATATGAAAAGCGAAGCCGGAAGGCGCTTATGGGATGAGGCAAAATTCAGGCTTCCTTTATTCGGCAAACTTTTTAGAGAAGGCGTCGTTTCCCGTTTTGCAAGGACGCTGGGCACCCTGCTGGCAAACGGCGTTCCGATACTTAATGCGCTTCAGATAGTAAAAGGAACCATGGGAAGCGAAAAAATGGCGGAGGTGGTATCCTCGGTCAGGGAAGGCGTCAGAAAAGGAAAGGGAATCGCAGAGCCGCTTAAGGCCAGCAATGTCTTTCCTCCCCTGGCCATTCACATGGTTATCGTCGGAGAGGAAACGGGAAAGCTTGATGAAATGCTCCTTAAAATCGCCGACCGGTTTGACCTGCAGGTAAGAACTACCGTAAAAAGGATGCTCTCCCTGCTGGAGCCGGCGTTAATACTTTTAATGGGCGCTGTGGTGGGATTTATCGTCATAGCAATGCTTATGGCAATATTCAGCATAAACGAATTGCCGTTTTAGACTATACTAAGCAACATTAATTGCATGTCATTCCTCCCGAAGCTTCGGGATCGGGAATCCTTCTTCTGCGGATAGATTCCGGACAAGCCGGAATGACAAAATGTATTATAAGGTTGAATTATAATAGTTAAAGATCAAGTTAAGAAAAACCTTTTTAGAATTGGAGGCTGGCATGGACAATAAAATTAACAATCCAAAATCAAGAGATTCCGTTCACTTATTACGCATTACTCATTACGCGTCACGCATCACGCATCACGGGTTTACCCTCATTGAATTAATGGTGGTCATGATAATACTCGGACTTCTGGCTGCCATTGTCGTCCCGAAATTTATCGGGAAGGTCGGTCCAGCGAAACAAAAGGCGGCTCAGGCTCAGATTGAGCTTTTGGGCACTGCCCTTGACTCCTTTCACCTTGACGTAGGGCGGTACCCCACAACAGCAGAGGGGCTTCAGGCCTTGATAACAAGACCGGCAGGCGCTGACGATTGGAAAGGCCCCTATCTTAAAAAACAAGAAATACCGCTTGACCCCTGGGGGAATCCTTATCATTACGACTCCCCGGGCTCTCGCGGAGAGTATGACCTTTATTCCTACGGCGCAGACAATTCAGAAGGCGGGAGCGACGAGAATACGGACATCACAAGCTGGCAGGCGCTGAAATGAAAGTTACCAAGAAGTTCATAAGTAAAACCCCACAATTTGTCATTCCCGCAAGCGAAGCGCGTCGGGAATCCTTCTGAAAACAAAGAAAGATTCCGGACAAGCCGGAATGACAGAATTTGCTGCCAAATGTGGCTTTACCAATGAACTCATTAGTATGAGTTATAAGTTATGAGTTATAAGTTATGGATAAAAAATAATCAATCAAAAAATACTGTGCACTGTTCACTGTTCACTGTTCACTGCCGTAAAGGTTTCACCCTCATTGAGCTTTTGG
>JACQZD010000181.1 GCA_016207865.1 Nitrospirota bacterium | reverse complement strand
TCGCCTTTTTTTATTCCTAAGCCAATCAGGGTATGCGCCAGTCTGTTGACGGCGGCGTTCAGCTCTCCATAAGTGATACTGGCGTCGCGGTAAAT
This sequence comes from Nitrospirota bacterium, assembly GCA_016207865.1. Classification (GTDB taxonomy): domain Bacteria; phylum Nitrospirota; class Thermodesulfovibrionia; order UBA6902; family DSMQ01; genus JACRGX01. Next base: position 6,875 of record JACQZD010000181.1, on the reverse strand, counting down.
AACGGCATTTTTTGAGGGGAACGCCTTTGCGTTCCCCTCAAGCATTTCAACAAGTGTCATTGCAGGCTGTTTGTCAGGCATTAATTGAGTGTGATGTTAATCCCTGTCACATTGCTTCCGGGATTTATCGTTACTGTTCCATATGTGCCGTATGGTTCGCCTGTATTATATTGTCTGTTGCGGTTAGTATCCCTGTAGGACCTGACATAATATGTGCCGGGCAGCAGGCCTCTCATCCTGTAGGTCCCCGGCTGTGGAATTGTAGTTGAATAGACGGCTGTGCCTGTGAAGGAAGGATTGTTGAACACCTCAATGTAAATCCTTCCGGTGACAGTGCCTGAATATGAGATGGTCCCTGACATAGACGCCGGGTCATAGATGGTTATATCTATGCCTGTTACAGTACCATTGACTACGACCGCTGTCGGCGCGCCCGGGGTGCCGTATAGGCCGAATGCCTCGGTTGCCTGTCTTACGCTGTCACCGTTTGAATCGCGGTATGAGAGGAAATAGTAAGTGCCTGATGCTACGCTGCTGATTGTATAGGCGCCGGGCGCAGATATTGAAGCAGAGTACGCCGGGGTGCCGGAAAAGCCGGAATTAGTGTATGCAAGGATGCGGATGGCGCCGGTCTTTGTGCCGCTGTATGAAACAGCGCCTGACACACTGGGCAGAGAAACCCCTGTCACCTGAATATCCGCTGTCATGACAGAGGCCGAAGCGCTGATATTTGTAACTGCAACGCTTGAAGTGCAGTTCAGATAAGAGCCGCTGTTAGGCGTTGAACTCGAGCTGAATGATGTTTTGTTGGATGTGCCCGGGAATGGATCGCCTCCATTGCCTTGACTTTGGTTTTTTTCAAGCTGAAGCAGACCGTCTGCCTGCTCTAAGGCTACTTTGTAATGAGATGGGCAGCTGCAATTATTCATATTGAGGCATTGGCTGTCATTGGAAGCCATGTTCTCATCTATGTGCCAGATAAGCATTCCGCTTCCGGGCAGAGACGCGTCATATCCTGTCTTCTGCCTGTTTTCAACAAGGAAATATTCATTGTTTGTTAAACCGCTGTTCCACACATAAAAAACAGAGGGTGATGTTTCTACAGCGGGAATGTTTACTCCTGTAGTATTTGCTGAGACAACCTGCGGTGTAACAAAACCGAGTTCAGACCTGGACCATGCGTCAAAATGCGCCGGTGAACTGCCGTTTGTCCCGTTCCAGCTTCCGCCTGCCATTAAACCCCAGTCGCCTGCGCCTGCTGAGTCATACCCGTAATCATAGAGGTCCGGAAGACCGAAAACATGACCTAACTCATGCGCAAAGACTCCGATTGTAGCGTCTCCCGGAGTCTGCATGTATTCAGGCTCCATAGAATAATTGGAGATGTACACGCCGTCTTTTAATCTGGGTGTAATACCCCACTGGTGAGACCATATGTCTCCGGTGCTTCCTGTGAATTCCGCTCCGGGCCCTGCATGGACAACAGTAAGGGCGTCAAGCTGTCCGTCGCCGTCATTGTCATACTGAGAGAAATCAACATAGGAGTCAACAAGGTCCACAATGTCTTCAACTAATTTCTGGGCATTTCTCGGATAAGTCCCCAGTCCATAATTATTGGCTGTATAATAGGCGTATGTGTTTGGCGCTGTGCCCCAGTCCAAAGAACTTGGAAGGTTCACCGTAACGAGTGTAAGTGTTCCGTAGGAAACTTCCTGATAATAAACTCTTACGGTATTCCCTGCGGCTCCGAAAATAAGCGTATCAAAAGAGGCTGCAGCCACCTGCGAAGGCTTATCCGTAAACTTGACAAGAAGCGCCAGCACATTAACATTCCCGACCGGTCCTGTTATTGTTGCAAGGTGTCCGAAGAACCGGTCCACATTGGAGATATAGGTGCGCGGCACATATACGATGTCATCACGCTGAAGCTGTATGTTTTGCGCAAGGTCGCCTTTGCTTAACGCTTTTTCAAGATTCAGGGTTATCAATTGGGGTGTTTTAAGCCCGCCTCTTATGAGCAATACGCTTTTCTTTTTGCCGTCCAGAGTAAACCCGCCTGCGCGGGATACCGCCTCAAGTACGGTCATGGAAGTTTCAATCTGGAAAAATCCCGGAGTTCTGACCTCGCCGAGGACAATGACCTTCTGTCCCTGTACGCTTGAAACGCCGACTGTCACCTGAGGGTCTACCAGATACTTTGAAAGCCCGTCGCGGATTATGTCCCTTAACTTGAAAACACTTAACCCTCCGGCCTGAATATCGCCGAGCAACGGATAAGTTATTTTCCCCGAGACGTCTATCTGAACAGTTCTTTTTAAATCATCGTGGCGGTAAACATTTATCTCAACCCTGTCGCCGGGGCCGAGGATGAACTCAGAGACTTTAACCGTATTTTTAGCAGGTTCTTCTGAGGATGTTTTTTCATCGTTCTGAGGCTGGGCTTCAGCATTTGCCTGAGGCTGTGAGCCTGTTGAAGCGCATGCGCTTAATAAAACGATTAAGCCCAATACAATTAACAAATGGAGATAGTGATGTTTATTTTTTAAGAACTGATAATTGATAACTGATAACTGATAACTGATAATTGTCATTTAATACGCCCCTCTTTTTTTCAGGACGACCAGCGCCGTCTTAAATAATATTTTTATGTCCAGCCATAAGGACTGGTTCCGGATATAGTATACATCATACCGTATCCATTCATGAAACGGCATTTCACTCCTGCCTTGTATCTGCCATAACCCCGTTATTCCGGGTTTAACCCTAAGCCTTGTGTCGCGCCAGCTCGGGCTGAACTTCATCTCATCCATTATCAGCGGCCTTGGTCCTACAAGGCTCATCTCGCCTTTTAATACATTTAACAACTGGGGCAGTTCATCCAGGCTGGTGCTCCTTAGTATCTTCCCAACCCTTGTAACCCTCGGGTCGTCCGACAGCTTAAACATGGGTCCGTCAATCTCATTCTTGGATGCTAATTTACTCTGGAGTTTTTCAGCGTTTTCAATCATAGTCCTGAATTTAATCATCCCGAATAATTTGCCGTTTTTACCGCATCGTTTTTGGGTATAAAAGACCCGGCCTGAGGAATCTAATTTAATCAGCAATGCAATTAGTAAAAACAGAGGCAGTGCAAGGACCAGGCACAATACCGACAATAAAAAATCTACGGCCCGTTTGAATATTTCATATGATTTATGCTTAAGGGTTGCAGTCAGTTTGGCTTCTGTCAGGTCAATGGTTCCGGTTACACTGCGGTCTGAATTAAAAAGATTAGTGTCGCCGATTTTTAATCCGTTCAGCGCAATCATATTCTTGATGCAAAAATTGTCAGGGATGCTGGAACCCTCGCCAATAATAGAATATTCAATCTTTGCCATGCTTGCTATTTCCGTCTTATCCCACACTATGCTCTCACGGATTAAGGCGCCTTCTGATATATGGCACCCGCTGCCGATTACTGCAGGGCCGATTACCTGCGTCCAGTCATTAATAGTACAGCCGTCTCCGATGACAAGAGGTCCCAGCAGGTATGCGCTTGGCGAGATTTTGACATTTTTCCCAAGCCAGACCTTTTCTGCAACTTCTACCGTCTCTCCAGTATGGAAATCATTTGCGTTATTATTGTAAAGCAAATCCCGCTGTACATTAATGTAATCTTTTACGCTGTCTATGCATTGATATAAACCTTCCATAACATATGCATATACATTTAATGACGCATTCTGCAGAGCCGGAATGAGCTGTTCTTTTATATCCATGTACCCGTCTGTGTTAATAAACTTAAGCGCCAGAGGCTCAAAGATATAAATGCCCATGGACTTCCACGGCGACCGCTTATCCATTGAAGGATGAATCATGCTGAAACTTTTTATTTTACTGTCAGGCGCAATCTCAATACCTTCTTTGCTTTGTATGCAGATATCATCTTTGTGAATGCCTACGGTTGCTACGGAATTCATACTCCGGTGGAATTCAACGACCTTGTCCAAAGGAATGTCTTCTATGAAGATATTGTTGTTGATGACCAGGAAGGTATCGTCCCCGATAAAGGCCTCTAAATCCTTTAGGGAGCCTGCCGTGCCGCGCGGTTTGTCATCCAGATGACAGTATATATGAGTTTCAGGAGTGCTGAGGTCTTTTTTTAGATATTCCTGCAGGACGGTCTTGTTCGGATTATTGCCGGAATCAGAGTCGTGTTCCGACATGGCTATCATCACTTCTGTTATCCCGGTGGTCCTTAAGGCATTAATTGTATACTCAATAAGGGGCTTGTTTACGATAGGAAGCATCCAGGCAGGACGGTACTTATCAAGCGGACTGAGCCTGGTTTTCTGCCCCCCGGCAAGGATTATGGCTTTTTTTATAGACGGCATTTACCCACACAGCCTTTCTTGTGTCTGCACTGCTCCGCCCTCTCAGTCACATTCAGCAATGACTATTCCGTATAGATAGGTGATTCAGTATAAAATAACATGACAATGAAACAACACGGCAGTAGATGAATCATTATATTTCACAAAATTGTAAAAATATTATACAGGATAAGCATTTACACCTACATTAGTTAATTATAGTATTTTAAATCATTAAGGTCAAGTGAAAATTACCATAACTTTTTATATTGTTATAAGAAAAACTGTAAAATTATTATACGGTATTAATCGTAATTATATATGCGTTAACAGAATAATATCTAACGTTATCAGAGTCAAGGTAAAATTACCATGATATTAATCATAATCATGAAAAGATTTATATATTGGCACGTACTGTAAGTTTTTGTTTAAAAGGTAGAATTTTTGAGTAAAAAGTAGAAAGAAAGAGTAAATAAGCTATAATTCCTGATTTTTGTAAAATTCGGCAGTTATAAAACCTTGTCATGCTCGTTAAATCATAGTATATTAGCACTCGCCTCTGGTGAGTGCTAATATTAGAATCTGAAGCATCTACCGGATTTTTCAAGTGAGTTATCAATAAAAACTAAACAAAAGAAAGGAGAGAAAGAATATGAAATTCAAACCACTAAGAGACAGGGTTCTGGTTAAGTATTCCGAGGAAGCCGAAAAAAGCGCAGGCGGGTTGTTCATACCCGATACGGCCAAGGAAAAACCGCAAAAGGGTGAAATCGTCGCTGTCGGCGCAGGCAAGGTAACAGACGACGGCAAACTTCAGAAAGTTGAAGTGAAAGTTGGAGATGTAGTTTTGTTTGATAAGTATTCAGGGTCCAAGATAACAATGGATAACGTTGAATACCTTATTCTGAGAGAAGAAGATGTTCTGGGAATATTAGAAAAATAAGGAGGAAAAATGGCTAAACAACTATTATTTGATGAAGCAGCAAGAAGCGCAATCCTCAGGGGGGTGACTATTCTGACTGATGCAGTGAAGGCAACCCTGGGACCCAAGGGAAGAAATGCGATTCTGGACAAAAAGTACGGCGCGCCTACCATTACAAAAGACGGCGTGACTGTTGCTAAGGAAATAGAGCTGAAAGACCCGTGGGAGAACATGGGCGCACAGCTTGTCAGGGAGGTTGCAAGCAAGACCTCTGATGTGGCAGGCGACGGAACGACTACTGCTACGGTGCTTGCATATTCCATTTACAAGGAAGGGAATAAGCATATTGTTGCCGGCTCAAATCCCATGGAAGTAAAAAGAGGGATTGAAAAGGCCGTAGAGGCCGTAATTGCAGAGCTTAAGAAAATGAGCAAGACCGTACAGGAGAAAAAAGAGATCGCTCAGGTCGGGACTATTTCCGCAAATAATGACCTTACAATCGGAGAGCTTATCGCTGATGCGATGGACAAGGTCGGAAAAGACGGCGTCATCACGGTTGAAGAGGCCAAGAGCATGCTGACAACCCTGGACGTTGTTGAGGGCATGCAGTTTGACAGGGGGTACATCTCGCCTTATTTTATCACCAACCCGGACCGGATGGAGTGCGTGCTTGAAGACGTCCTGATTTTAATCAACGAAAAGAAGATCAGCTCCATGAAGGACCTTCTTCCGATTCTTGAGCAGACCGCAAAGATGGGCCGGCCCCTGCTTATTCTTGCGGAAGAGGTTGAAGGCGAGGCGCTTGCAACGCTTGTAGTAAACAAACTCCGCGGCACGCTTCAGGTATGCGCAGTAAAGGCGCCCGGATTCGGCGACAGGAGGAAGGCTATGCTTGAAGACATAGCAATACTCACAGGCGGCACCATGATTTCCGAAGACCTCGGCATAAAGCTTGAGAGCATAAAGCTTTCTGATTTGGGAAGGGCCAAAAAAATTACCATTGACAAGGAAAATACCACAATAGTTGAAGGGGCAGGGCACGCCGATAAAATTAAGGGACGCGTAAAACAGATAAAGGCTCAGATTGAAGAAACCACCTCTGATTATGACAGGGAAAAACTTCAGGAGAGGCTTGCAAAGATTGTCGGCGGCGTGGCCGTTATTAATGTAGGCGCTGCGACAGAGACAGAGATGAAGGAAAAGAAGGCAAGGGTTGAAGACGCCCTTCATGCGACAAGGGCTGCGGTGGAAGAGGGGATAGTCCCGGGCGGAGGCATTGCGCTTTTAAGATGTATTCCTTCACTGGCGAACCTGAAACTTGATAATCATGATGAACAGGTAGGCATTGAAATAATTAAGAGGGCGCTTGAAGAGCCTATCAGGCAGATTGTTGAAAACGCCGGACTTGAAGGTTCTGTCATTGTGGATAAGGTAAAGTCCAATGACAGCAAGAATTACGGCTTTGACGCCAATGCCGAGGTTTATACGGACATGATACAGGCAGGCATCATTGACCCGACAAAGGTTACCCGCTATGCGCTTCTGAATGCGGCGTCAGTGGCGGCGCTTATGCTTACCACAAGCGTAATGATAACCGA
>JACQZD010000085.1:2231-6547 GCA_016207865.1 Nitrospirota bacterium | reverse complement strand
CCATCCTTTTCCATAAAGATATTCCTCCTCCTTAAATGGAGAGTCTGTCATGATACAAAACAAAAAATCATTAAAGTCGTGTTGTGTTGCTACCACCCGTAACTGAATGGTTACTAATTACCCTTATTTTTCCCTTGACAAACGGTTTAAGCGCCTGTTATTCTACAAACAGAATTTTAGAAGTTTTTGCTGTTGATGAGACCACAAAGACTTTAAGACTTTGTGGTTTTTTTTATGTGTTTAGACCTTCTGAGATTTGAGTTTTAGAAAAAGGAGGTAAACGAAATGTCTACTAATGGAACAGTAAAATGGTTCAATGACTCAAAGGGTTTTGGCTTTATTACAAGCGAAGACGGTGGAGATGTATTTGTACATCATACGTCAATCCTGGGTAACGGTTTTAAAAGCCTTGCCGAGGGTGACTCAGTAAGCTTTGATACCGAAAAGGGACCAAAAGGCCCCAAGGCAATCAACGTTACAAAACTGTAATTGACTGTCAAAAGCCCCTCTTGCAAAAGCAAGAGGGGCTTTTTTATTTCCGGTCAGAGGGGAGGGCGGCTTTTATAAGCCCGTCCTCCCCTCTTCATGCCATACCGACAAGCCGATAAGACACTAATTACTGGCCGGAGCCGCAGCAGAATTTAAACCCCTTCTCTCTTAACTCTTCACCGCAGCAATTTTTGAAGACAGTTTCACATTTCTCTTTGAGTCCTTCGCCCTTTATATCAATGCGAAGTCCGTCTTCGGTTTCAGTAACCTTGACATTGCAGCATTCTTTTTCCATACCTGCTCACCTCCTTTCAGCCTTTTAGTATTCTAAAACAATAGAACATACCTGCTAAAAAAAGTTACTTCAAAAAATCTTTTATGGTCTTGATCACGTCCTTATTTACCCTGCAGCGAAAAAGCTGACCCTCACGCTCACATGTTATCAGTCCGGCATTTTGGAGCTCTTTAAAATGATGTGATATCGTGGACCTGGAAAGTTTCATGCAGTCACAGATTTTTGTAAAAGCCTTCTCCATGCCTCCTTTCACTGCACAGCAGGGCTCCCCTTTTATGTGAAACTCTGCCATGACCTTGGACCCTTCGGGTACGCAGCAGTTTTTGTAAAGCATCAGAAATATCTTCAATCTATGTTCATTTGACAGGGCCTTGAAGATTTTTGTATAGTTCGTTAGTTTCATAATCATAGAATAAACATAATTTAATCTTTTGTCAAGGATTTTTCTCGGCAGTCATTTTTGACTTAAAACATCCCCCGGTCCAGCGTCCTGTACTGGATAGCCTCTGAGACATGATGCGCCTGAATATCCGTTGAGCCTTCCAGATCGGCTATTGTGCGGGAGACCTTAAGTATCCTTGTGTAAGCCCGCGCAGAGAGCCCGAGCTTCTGCATCGCAGTTTCCAAAATTCCCTGCGCCTCCGGCTTGAGCACACAGTATTTTTTGATATGCTTTGAGCGCATCTTGGCATTGGAGTAGATGTTGTCTTTTTTAAATCTTCCGACCTGAGTTTTTCTTGCATTTTGAACCCTGCTGCGGATGTCTTTGGACGGCTCGCCGGAGAGGTCTTTTGAAAGTTCTTTGTACGGAACCGCCGGCACTTCTATATGGATGTCAATTCTGTCAAGCAGAGGACCTGAGACTTTTTGCCTGTAGCGCTGTATGTGGGAAGGCGGGCATGTGCACTGATGCCGCGCATCGCCTGTGTATCCGCAGGGGCAGGGGTTCATGGCGCATACAAGCATTATAGACGCAGGGTAGGTGATGGAGCTGACCGCCCTTGAGATGGTCACTGAGCCGTCTTCTATGGGCTGGCGCAGGACCTCAAGCACATTTCTTTTAAATTCAGGAAGCTCGTCAAGGAATAAAACTCCGTTATGCGCAAGGCTTACCTCTCCGGGCTTTGGAATCTGTCCTCCGCCCACCATGGCCACATCTGAAAGCGTATGATGCGGAGAGCGGAACGGCCTTGTCGCAACAAGGGACTGCGCATCCCTTAGAAGCCCCATTACGCTGTGAATCCTTGTTGTCTGGAGCGATTCTTCAAACGTCATGTTAGGCAGTATCGTTGAGATTCTCTTTGCGAGCATGGTCTTGCCTGAGCCCGGCGGCCCTATCATCAGGACATTGTGATTTCCCGCAGCTGCAACTTCAAGCGCGCGTTTTACATGCTCCTGTCCTTTGACGTCGGCAAAGTCGTCATGATAAACGGAGTTTTCCTGCATTGAAGACTCTATGTTAATCTTTGTCGGCTGTGCGGCATTTGAGTCCCTGAAGAATTCTATAAGCTGAGGAAGGCTTTCAAAGCCGTAGACATCAATGCCTTTTACAACCGCAGCCTCTTTTGCATTTTCATTAGGGAGGATTAATCCTTTGAAATTTTTTTCCCTGGCCTTGATGGCCATTGAAATAGCGCCTTTTACAGGCTTGAGCCGCCCGTCTAATGACAATTCGCCTGAGAACATAAAACCATGCGCGGCATCCGGTTCAATGATGCCTTCTGCCACAGTTATCCCGAGCGCGATAGGGAGGTCAAATGCAGAGCCCTCTTTTTTTATGTCGGCAGGCGCGAGGTTTACCGTGATTTGTTTTAAGGGAAAATTAAAACCCGTGTTTTTAAGCGCGGCCCTGACCCTGTCTTTACTTTCTTTAACCGCCGTATCAGGCAGTCCTACGGTGGAGAAATGGGGAAGTCCCTTTGAAGTAATGTCAACCTCAACCTCAACCACATGCGCGTCAATGCCTATTAACGCAGCGCTTAAAATTTTGGAAAGCATATGACATTATACTTATTTGTGTCAGGCATGTAAAACAAATAAGGTTTTATGGCAGGTTACGTCTAATTTGTCCCGATTTCTTCTGACAGGTCTGATATAAAAGCTATGGTTTCCTCCACCGCTTCTCTTACAAGCGCGTTTTCATCATTGAGGGCTTTAGACAAATAAGGCAATGCATCCTCATTGTTAATCACTCCTAATAGATATGCGGTATCAGCCCTGACAATCGGGTTTGCGGCTTTAAGACTTTTCGCTATGCCATGGATGGCTCCGGCAAGTTCCTCGGGATACGTTTCCCTCAGATCCTCAACAAGGGCAACAGTGCCAATTCTCACTCTGCCCCTCTCATCCGCAATTAAATCGCCTAAAAATGCGAACAGTTTCCGGTTATTCTTAAACATATCTATTATGTCGTTCAGAAAACCGTTTTCCATAAAATCGGCAATCATTTCTTTGGTTTCAGTAGACTGTCCCATGAATCTATAATATCACAGGCTTGCCGGATTATGCCCCATTTCTCTTTCTTTTTGGTAAAATGATTACTAATTATGACTGAAGAATTCTTTATGAAAAAAGCCTTAGCCCTTGCCGCAAAAGGGACCGGCATGACAAGCCCTAATCCCATGGTAGGCGCGGTTATCGTCAGGGGTGATAAGATAATTGCGGCAGACTACCACAGGAAGGCAGGCACGCCTCATGCAGAGATTCTTGTCCTGAAAAAGGCAGGGACAAGGGCCAGGGGAGCAACGCTTTTTATAACGCTTGAGCCCTGCTGTCACACGGACAAGAGAACCCCCCCGTGCACTAAATCAATCATCAATTCAGGGATTAAAAAAGCAGTAGTGGCAATGAAAGACCCGAACCCTAAAGTCAACGGCAGGGGCCTTAAAGAGCTTGCAAGCGCAGGCATAAAAACAGAATTCGGGCTTATGGAAAAAGAGGCAAAAAAGCTGAATCAGGCGTTTATTAAATTCATCACTAAAAAAGAGCCGTTTGTAATATTAAAAATCGCTGAGAGCCTTGACGGCAAAATTGCAGCGTCAAAGGGTCAGTCCAAATGGATTACGGGCGAAGACTCAAGGAGGCATGTCCACAAACTCCGCAGCAGCGTAGACGCCGTGCTAACAGGCATCGGGACTGTTTTAAAAGACAACCCCTCGCTGACGTCAAGAATCAGGGGCGGTAAAAATCCTTACAGAATAATAGTTGACACCAATCTCAGGATACCGCTTAGTGCAAAGGTTCTAAAACACAAAGACCATAAAACAATCATTGCCGCAATTTCAAATTCCAGATTCCAAAATCCAAATTTACAAAAAGATTATCATAAGAAGATTAATAAATTAAAAAATCTCGGAGTTCAGGTACTGATAGTCAAAGCAAAAAATGGGAAGGTTGATTTGAAAACGCTTATGGAAGAACTCGGCAAGTTAAATATTATGAGCCTGATGATTGAGGGCGGCTCCTCAATAAACGCCTCTGCCCTTTCAGATAAAGTCGTAGACAAGGTTATGTTTTTCATTGCGCCTAAGAT
>JACQZD010000085.1:0-2079 GCA_016207865.1 Nitrospirota bacterium | reverse complement strand
GATAATAGGCGGCGAAGACTCTATTCCATCCGTCGGCGGCAAATCGCCTGCCCTGCTTAAAAATGTGCTCAGGATAAAGAATCTGCAGATAAAAAAAATTGGAGAGGATTTGCTTTTAGAAGGCAGCCTTTAAAAGTCAGTTATTTGTTAATCGTTATTAGTTATTCGTATACAAACAACCAATAACATATAACTTATAACTTATTCATACCACTCCGCCTTATTCTTCGGCACGTACCAGTTCAGATGCCAGTCATGCGCAATGCCGAGCGCGGTTTTTTGCACGCCCTTAAACCGCTTATGCAGTATCGGCAATGCATCAGGCACATAAAGAAAAGTATACGGCTGGTCCTCTGCGAGCATCTCATGTATTTTGAAATAAATCTTTTTTCTTGCTGCAATATCAAAGGTCCTTCTTCCCTCAAGCAGGAGCCTGTCAACCGCGGGGTTTTTGTATGAAATAAAATTAAACTCCCCTTCTTTTGTCTTTGCGGAATGCCAGATATCATACATGTCCGGGTCCCTTGAAAGCGCCCAGCCCAGGATAACTGCCTCAAACTTTTTCTTGTCTATAAATTCATGAAGCAGGGTCTGCCATTCAAGCACTGAAATCTTCACGTCAATCCCGACTTTTTTAAGGTCCTGCTGGATTATCTGGGCGGACTTAAGCCTTACGTCATTGCCCTGATTGACAAGGATGGTGAATGAAAACGGCTGGTGGTCCTTTTCCAGAAACCCGCTTTTGCCTGCAATCCACCCGGACTCTTTAAGCAGCGTCTTTGCAAGTTCAGGATTGTAATCAAATGTCTTAACTTCAGGATTGTAGGCCCATGATTCAGGGGGGAACGGCCCGGTGCAAACTTTTGGAAGAATTTTTTTATAAGCGTTTTCTCGGACTGAACTTTAAACTGAGTTGGCGTCAGGCTCATAAAGTCTATAATGCCGGCCTGAAGCTCAAGAAACATTGCCGACTGGTCAGTGGTTATTTTGGCGGTATACTGGTTAATCTTAGGCTTGCCTTCAAAATAATTGTCATTTGCATCAAGGACCATCTTCTGACCTGTGATCCACTCTTTCAGTTTATAAGGGCCGGTGCCCACAGGATTGCGGTTAAAGTCATCGGTATTAATGTCTTTGCCCTGAAGAAGATGTTTTGGAATTATGCCCATGCCCCATGATTCAAGCGCAGGAGCATAAGGCTCGGAATATGTCACCCTCACTGTATATTTATCAAGCGCCTCAACTTTCCTTACGGGCCCGTAATTACTGCTGTAAGGTGTGGCAACTTTCGGGTCTGTAACCTTTTGATAGGTAAACAGGACATCATCAGAGGTAAACTCAATCCCGTCCTGCCACTTTACTCCTTTTCTTAAATTAATTGTGATAATAAGCCCGTCAGGTGAAATGGTCCACGAATCAGCGAGGTCTCCGGTTATTTTAATGTCTTTGTCGTACTTGGTCAGGCCGTTAAATATAAGTCCGCTGATTTCACCGGATGCGCTGTCAGAGGCAAGCATAGGCAAAAGCCTTTTTGCATCAGCCAGAAGGCCGGTAGTAATGCTTTGCGGTTTTTTTACAGGAGGCTCTTTAACGCAGGCGGCAAACAAAAAGGCAAAGGTTATCAGGGAAATAATACAAAGGCTTTGAAACTTTCTTGACCCCTTGGACCCTTGACCGCTTGACCCCTTGGCCACTCTATTACTTTGCCGGTTGTGCCGGTATCCCTTGCGCAGGCGACTGCTGAGCAGGCGCGGTTTCCTGAATGGGTCCTCCGGTCGGCCCTGAGGGTTTTGCAGGAGATGTTTTAGAAGGGCCCTGGTCTTTTATAACCGACCCGCTTTTTGCAGATACTATCGTCAGGGACAAAGATGTAAGCATAAAGAGTATTGCCGCCGCAGTCATAAGCTTGCTCAAAAATGTGGCAGCGCCCCTGCTTCCAAAAAGGGTCTGCGTAGAGCCGCCGAAGGCAGCGCCCATTTCAGCGCCCTTGCCGCTCTGAATCAGGACTATAAAAATCAAAAACAATGAAACAATCAGATGAAGCACTACTACTAATGTAAACACTTGAATCCTCCTATT
>JACQZD010000180.1 GCA_016207865.1 Nitrospirota bacterium | reverse complement strand
TCCTGCGGCGCCTCTTTTGCAAATTTCTCTATTGTTTCCCTGTCAAATAAAAATGCCTTCGGGTTTAACGGCGCAGCTTTCTGACTTGCTGAATTGTTTAAATCGTTCAATTCGTTTAATCCCTTTGAACTATTTAAACCGTTTGAACCATTTGAACTTTTTGAGCGGTCTAAGTTATTTGAACCATCCATGGTTTTTGGAGGAGCGGTTTGCGTAATGGAGAATTGCGGAGTCATGACAGGATTATCTGCCTTATGTTTATTGTCCGGCGCCTCGCGGCTTTTTTGAACCTGACCTGACCCGCTGCTTAAGCTTTTTGCCAAAATCTCAACAGGGCTGACGATATTTATATTAAAGACATTCCGGCTGGTTTGGTATTTCTGTACAGGAAGGGCTGTCATCAGAATTGTGAAGAGTAAGAAATGAGACAAAATTGATAAGGCTATATAATGATTCAGTTTCAATTTAATTTGCTCTGTAATTTTCAGCTGACATTTAACCCCGGCGGAAAGGGACAGTAGATACGCACCCTGAGCGGGATGGCATTTGCCTCCGGGTAATAATATGCGGTTATCTTGAAGAAAAAAGCTCCTATGCTTCCTGATATGCTGCCGTCGGTGTTTTCCCTCCACGGCCTGCTGAGTTCCAAGTCATTGATGGCAACAATGATGTAAAGCATGTCCGCCTCCATCCCTTTTATATCCAGAGGGCTGGGGATGGGAATGCCCTTGGAATCTCCATATTGCGTATGCGAATGGAAATCTCCGATTATCTGAAGCTTTTCAAACTTTGAAAGTATCGGCTCTATCTTCTTATGATTTTTGTGCTGGAAGATCACGCCCTTCGGTTTTCTTTTTGCCGTCTGCAGTGTAAAGGCATGCTCTATGATGAAGCGGTCTTCAAGACGGTAGCCCAGCAGATAGCCGAGGCTCTCCCGCTTAAACACCTCTGCAGAGCTCAGAAGCAGATCCATAAATGCATCCTCTGAAAGATAGGCTTTTAACGGCCTTCTTTTTTTTACTGCTTTTCCCTGTGCCTTGGCACTCTTACTGTCATCACCGGGCATGGAGCGCGTCTCACCACCCTTTCCGCCGTACTGCCGAAGATAAACCGTTCAAGCCCTTTTCTTCCGTAAGTGCCCATGACAATCATATCAATCTTTTCATCGCCGGCAAATTTAATTATCTCCTCATAGGGGATTCCTCTTACTACCTGCTTCTTAACATCCGCAAGCCCCCTGATTCCCTCAATGCAGCACGATTCCATTTCCTTCTGCGCCCAGGCCGATATCTCCTTGTAAAGTTCATCCGCCGAGATATGGGGGATGTGAGAGTCTGTGGCCTGTGCAATATCATAGATGACATGAATAATAAAAAGCTTCGCGTTGTAATGCTTTGCCAAATCAACCGCATACGGCAGGGCATGAAAAGAACCCTCTGAGAAATCAGTCGGAAAAAGTATTTTCTCAACCTTCATCATTAAACCTCCCTTAAATATTTTGCCCCCGCTTCGGGGGGTATGTTTAATAAGTAAAAGCCTGAACTCCATTCAAACGCCGGGGTGCTTAACCGCGGCACTATCTCAATATGCCAGTGGAAGTCATCACCGAGCGTATGCCAGTGCTCCCGCCTCGGTACCCTGTTTGGCGCATTATGAAGGGCCAGGTTGTAAGGCGGATCGTTGAGCAGCTTTGCCAATTTATTCAGAAGGGTAAAAATTGCAAGGCCGAGGTCTTCAATTTCTTTGCCCTCGGTTTCCTGGAAAGAGCACTCATGCTTTCTCGGCACTATCCAAATTTCAAAGGGAAATGCGGAGGCAAAAGGGCAGAAAGCTATAAAATCCCTGCTTTCAAGGACAATTCTCTCGCCTGTCTTTTCTTCCTCCCTGAGAATATCGCAGAATATGCACCGCTCTTTCATCTTGTAATAGGCCTTGGCGCTGTCCAGTTCCTCCTTTATCCTTTGGGGGATAATAGGAGATGCGGTAAGCTGGGAATGCGGGTGGCTGTATAAAGCTCCCGCCGCCTTGCCGTAAGACTTGGAAATCAGGATATATCTTAATCTTTTATCATTTTCAAGGTCTAAAATCCTTTCTTTATACATCAGGAGCGTCCTTGTCACATGCCTCACATCCAATTCTCTGTTGTTCATAATATGCTCAGGGGTCTCAATAATCAGTTCATTCGCGCCTACGCCGTTTATCTTATCATACATCCCCATGCCTTCAGAATTTAATTCGCCTTCAATCTGAAGCATGGGTTTGAAATTCGGGATAACCCTTGTAAGCCATCCTGAACTGTTCGGTTTAGAGCCCTTTTCCCTGACGGCTGTTATTTCAGGAGGCGTGCCGGCTTCCCTCCCTGCACAAAGCAGGCATGACTGAGGGTCATCAGGCTCTTCCTTTTCTTTTGTCACAAAGTCCGTCAGAGTGGCAGGCGGGGTCTTTGCCGCAATAATCCACCTGTTAAGTACCGGGTCTTTTCTTAACTCATGCATTAAGTTCATATATTAACCGCAATCCTTCAAATGTTAAATTTGAATTTGCCTTTTTGATGGTTTTTATATATGGCAGCACTATGCCTGCCAGCCCGCCTGTGGCAATCACATTAACCCTTGCCCCGAGCGCTGTCTTAAATTCCTTTATCAGCCTTTCAACAGCCCCTGCATGTCCGAGTACTAATCCGGCAAGTATATTGCTCTTTGTATCGTCTCCTATTATTTTCATAGGGGCGATCGGGCTGACCCTCGGCAGTTTTGCCGTCTTTTCGTGCAGTGCATCAGCAGAGATGTCAATCCCCGGCATTATAGCTCCTCCCATATATTTGCCTTTTTCAGTTATAAGACAAAGAGTTGTAGCTGTACCAAAATCTATCACAATTAAATTCCCTTTGTAAAGGCTAAATGCTGCAGCGGCATTTGCTATCCTGTCAGCGCCCAGCGCTTCAGGGTTTTTTATGCGGAATTTCAGCCCTGTTTTAAGCTTATGGCTTACAATCAGGGGTTTTATCCCGCAGACATCTTTCAGTGCGCTGACAAATGCAGGAATTATCTCTGGGACAACTGAGCATACAACTGCACCCTTTACCCCTGAGATATGATTATGAAGCATAAATCCTTCAAGGATAATTGCATATTCACGCCGGTCCCTTGCCGGAAGCGTATTAAGCCTTGAGACATGTTTTACGCTCTTGTCGTAAAAACACATTGTGATATTTGTATTGCCTATGTCAATTAGTAAAAGCATGATTACGGCTCAAGTAAAAATTATCAATTAGCAATTATCATTTATCATTGAAAACTTTGTTTAACTTGTATCCTTTAAGACCGTGACATCTCCTGCATAAATCATCTCAACCGAGCCTGAGGCTGATTTCAGGACCAGCGCGCCGTCTTCACTAATGCCCTCCGCAATCCCCGATTTAACACCATCAGGGGCAATGATATCCACCATGTTTCCGACAGTTGAGCTTAATTTTACACATTCATCAATCAGTATTTTTTTGCCGTCATTTAAAAGCACCTTATACCAGTGCTCCATCCTGCTCAGTATATGACTTAAAAGCTTAATTCTGTCAACAGGTTCTCCCTTTTCTTTTATCAGGGAAGTGGCGAGGGCTCTTATTTCTTCAGGCAGCATCTCCATGAAAAGATTGACGTTAAGCCCTATGCCGACTGCCGCAAAGATTATCCCGTTTGCATTTGTTTTAGTCTCTGCAAGGATGCCGCCTGCCTTTTTATCTCTGATAAGGATGTCATTAGGCCATTTTATGCCGGCATCTAATCCGGTATATTCCCTTATGGCAGACACTGCCGCAACGGCAGCCATTAAGGTAAGAAGCGCGGCATCTTTTGAATGTAACGGGGGCTTGAGCACCACGGTAAAATAAAGATTTACGTCGGGCGGTGAGACCCAGCTTCTGTTAAACCTCCCCCTTCCGCGCTCCTGCGAATCCGCAAAAATAACTATTCCTTCAGGATTATCTTTCGCCTGTATAAGCCGGAGCGCCTCGTCATTGGTTGACGCTGCCGATTGAAAAAAAACAAGCTCTCTGCCTATAATTTCACCCCTGAAAATATTTTTTATTTTTTCTTCCATTTTTCCGTCCATTCGCATTCTTCATAAAGCACGAACACCCCGCAGGCAGGCTTTCTGGCCTTACAGGTCTGCCTGCCGTGCAGTATCATGGCAAGATTAAATGCAGTCAGCTTATCATGAGGGAGCTGTTTTACCAATTCTTCCTCAACCCTGTCGGGATTATCCGAATGAGCAATGCCGAGTCTGTTTGAGACCCTTAATACATGCGTATCAACTGCAATAGTCTGCCTGCCAAAGACGCCTCCCAGAACGACATTGGCGGTTTTTCTGCCGACGCCGGGCAGTGTTATTAGTTCTTCCATAGTTGACGGAACCTGTCTGTTAAAGTCCTTTATAATTTTTTTGCAGCACTCAATAATCATCTTTGCCTTGTTTTTATAAAATCCTGCGGGCTTTATTGCCTGCTCAAATATTTTTAAATCAGCTTTTGCATAATCAGCCGCTGTCTTATATTTTTTAAAAAGCGTCTTTGTAATCTCATTTACCCGTACATCAGTGCACTGTGCGGAAAGAATCGTAGCGACAAGCAAATCAAGCGGATTGGAAAAATTAAGCGCAATCCCGGGCGCTGGATATTTTTTAAGTAAAAGCCCTGCAATTTTTCCGGCATCAGCCATTTTCATTCTTCTTTCAGTATTTCTACCTCTACCTTTCCCTTAAGCCCCTCTGCAAATTGCCTTGCGTCATCCTTTGTCCCCACGATTGATGCATAGTGCATTGGTATTGCAAGTTTCGGCTTGATGTCAAGCGCCGCTTTTACAGCCTCCCCGGCAGTCATGACATAAGTCCCTGATACAGGCAGAAGCGCAATATCCGCTTTAAAGGTCTTCATTTCAGGGATGTAGTCTGTATCGCCTGCCAGGTAAATTCGCTGTCCTTTGACAGAAAAAATGTATCCGACCCACCCTTTGTCTTTTGTGTGAAACTGTTTATTGGTGTTGTAAGCCGGCACTGCCTCTATTCCCACACCTGCGATTGTAATCTTGTCCCCGGGTTTAACTGTCTTTATATTTCCAGAGAGCTTCTTAGCGCAATCTGAAGTTGTAATAATAGCTGTATCCGGTCCCTGAAGTTTTGCAACATCCTCAGGAGAGCAGTGGTCATAGTGCTCGTGTGTGATGAGGATTATATCAGCGGTGTCCTTCTTCTTGATTCTAAACGGGTCTGTGTAGATTATTATCTTTTCGCCGGTAATTTTAAATGTATCATGTCCAAGCCAGTGTATATCTTTTGCCATTGCCGAAACCTCCTTTACTTCCGCATTGACTGCAAAAGGCGTAATAAATGCCAATATCAGAATAGAAAAGAAAAAAATAGATTTTTGCATTTTACCCCCTTATAAAAACATCTTTAAAATCTGTGTTAATCTGTGTAATCTGTGGTTAAATTCTTTCTAGCTTTTGATATTTTAATAGTTTTTAAAATTATATCATAAAAAGGCATTGCGCGCTAAGGAAAATTTTAGGCGGGATACTCTAAATTGTATTAAAAATCAAGTTGTTAGGTATTTACTTGGGATTTTTACCGCTGACTCCAAGGCCTCTGCTTCAGGGATGCCGAGATTTTTTAGATTTCTTACCGCATCCGCAAGGCTGATGGAGCTTCCAGCGAGCACGCCTTTTTTTGTATAGATAGCGCCTTTTTTATCTTTGGCGCCTTTTATTGAATCAGAAACAAGTATAATCCTGTCATGCGGCTTAACCTTAAAAGTAAACCGTAACACATCCGGGCTCAGATGAATTCCGTCAGCAATGACCTCTATGTAAATCTCTTTGTCCAAAAGGCCGAATCCCGCAAGCCCCGGCTCCCTGTGATGAAATTGCCGCATTGCATTGAAGATATGGCTTATGCCGCGGGCGCCTGCATTTTTCCCGTCTAAAGCCTGTTTGTACGTTGCATCAGAATGTCCCATGTTTACCCGTATTCCCATAGAGGCGCATTTTTCAATGACACTTAAGGCTCCGGGCAGTTCAGGGGCTATTGTGATTATTTTAATAATATCTTCATACCCGTCAATCAGTTTTTCAAGGCTTGATATTGCCGGCTTTATAAATGAGGTTTTATCCTGAGCCCCGCACTTTAGAGGATTTAAAAAAGGACCTTCAAGGTGAACACCTAAAATAGTTGACGGTTGACAGTTGACAGTTGACAGTCGTTTTTTTTCTGACTCCTGACTCCTGACTCCTGACTCCTGACTTTTTATCGCTTCTCTCACCGCTTCCATATTCTCACACATTTGTCTGATTGTGCCGGAGTAGATTGTAGGGACAATTGCGGATGTGCCTGCCCTTGCGTGAAGTTCTGCGATTTTCAGAATATCCTCAGGATTTTTGGTGAGTGTGTCGTACTTCCCGATTCCATGGGTATGAAGGTCAATAATGCCTCTGTATGCAAGCATGGACTATGATACCATAATCTAAATCCAGCGATAAAGATTGTCATTGCGAGAAACGGGATTCCTCGCTTGTCATTGCGATGTCCCGATTTATCAGGGCAGAAGCAATCTTGTCGTTAAATTAAAAAAAACTGATTTATACCGTATAATTTATTATAATTAAATACGGTATGGATTTTTTATATGTATTATTTCCAATATCCGGAGTCAGGACCCACATATTTATTCCTCCGCTTGTCGCTTTGATAATTTCATTTTTTACATCCATGGGCGGGATCTCAGGCGCTTTTCTTCTGCTTCCTTTTCAGATGAGCGTGCTTAATTACACTGCCCCGTCTGTAAGCGGGACAAACCATGTATTTAATATTGTTGCAATCCCAAGCGGTGTGTACCGCTATATCAGAGAAGGCAGAATGGCGTGGCCTCTTACGTGGGTGATAATCGCCGGCACCCTTCCCGGAGTGTTTCTCGGTTACTATCTGAGGGTTATCTATCTCCCTGACCCGAAAGCATTTAAATTATTTGTCGGCTGTGTCCTCTGTTATATCGGCATCAGGCTTTTTTACGAACTTCTCGGCATGGCAAAGCCAAAGGCTGATAATGCTAAATCCATAGACGAGAGATTCAGGGCCAAGTCAGAGGAGATAAAAAGAGAGCGGAATTCAAAAATAGCGGCAGGGCTTCCTACGGAAGCTGTTGTTAAAACTATATCGGCATCGCTTAAAAAAGTG
>JACQZD010000179.1 GCA_016207865.1 Nitrospirota bacterium | reverse complement strand
AATCTTAATAATATCGCATCACGTTAATAATGTCAACCGTTATTATTGGGCATTTACGATTGAGACAGCATTTGCATAACATTAAGAACTCAGTGTAAAATTGGGGTCTGGTCTTCAAACATCACTCAATAATCTCAATGCTTTTATCTGCTTAAATCTCTGCATTGCACGGAATCTTATAAAGATTTTTAAAAACTTGCTTTTGAGGCATAATTATGGTGATTTTAGTATAATTGAGATGAGATTAAATCATGAAAAATTCAAAATCAATAAAATCTGTTCACCGTTCACCCATTACCCATTACGCATCACGCCTGCCTACCGGACAGGCAGGCATCACGCGTTACGGCTTTACTCTCATTGAGATAATGATAGTGATTTTTATCCTGAGCATACTTGCCGCCATTATAGCGCCAAAACTTATCGGCAGGACTGATGATGCAAGGGTTGCAGAGGCGCGGATTCAGATAAAAAACTTTGAAACTGCGCTGAAGCTTTTTAAGATGGACAACGGCTTTTACCCGTCTACCGAGCAGGGACTTGCGGCTTTAATCACAAAACCTGAAATAGGGCAGATACCCATGAATTATAAAGAGGGCGGTTATCTGGAAAAAAAGAAACTGCCGTTAGATTCATGGGGCAATCCTTATGTGTACATATCCCCCGGAATGCAAGGCGACTACGACATCATCTCTTACGGCGCTGACGGCGCTTCGGGCGGCGAAAAATACAATGCAGACATTACGAACTGGGACCTGTAAAAGACAGTCAGGAGTCAGGAGTCAGGAGACAGGAGTCAGGAGCAATAAAAACTTTACTGCCCCCCCATGGGTCAAAGACTGTTTACGCATTACGCATCACGGGTCACGAATTTTTAACCCCACTGTTCACTGTTCACTGTTCACTGTTCACTGCCGTAAAGGTTTCACCCTCATTGAGCTAATCCTTGTAATCTTTATTCTCTCACTGACTGTAGCTTTGACAGTGCCTTCTTTCAGAAACATGGGCGGCACATTAAAAACCGAGGCAATGCACATAGCCGGTGCGCTTAGATATGTAAATGACGAGGCGGTCGGGAAAAAGCAGACTTACTTCCTGAATATTAATCTGAATGATGAGTCCTGGGAAATTGAAGGAAACAATGAGAAGAAAAAAACAAGCCTGAAAGGGAATGTTGAAATACAGGATGTATTTATCCCGTCGCTGGGGGAAGTCTCAAGCGGCGAGGTTACAATAGGGTTTGGTCCGTCAGGCCCGGAAGAACCGTTAATATTTCACCTTAAAAAAGATAAAGCCGGATATACGGTGATTTTTAACAATATAAACGGCAGGGTCAGGGTTGTTGAGGGATATGCGCTTTGAACAAGGGGGGCAGGGGGTCAAGGGGTCAGGAGTCCGAAAAACTGTTCACTGTTCACTGTTCACTGTTCACCACTTCCCGACGCTTCGGGAGAGGGCGGGTTTCACCCTCCTTGAAATCATGATGGCCCTTGCCGTAATAGGGATAATTCTTCTGACAGTTATTTATACGGTCAATTATCATGCCCAATTATCATATGAGCACACGCTTGCCACAAGGATATTTTTGTTTGCAAAAGAGAAAATAGCAGACATGGAGATGAACCCCAAAAATGGAAAAGGCATATCGCCTGACAAGGATTTTTCTTATGAAAATATAGTGAAGGACACAAATAACAATAATATTATTGAATTAAAAACAATGGTAAAAGGATACGGCAAAGAGGTAACGCTTAACGAGTTCGTAATTAAAAAAGAGATTAAAAATTAAAATGAAAATATCAAAATCAAGGAAGTCCATATTTTTTAATTTTAAATTTTTAACTTTTAATTCCCGAAGGGCGGGCTTCACCCTCATTGAAGTCCTCTTAAGCCTTGTGCTTTTGACTGTGATGCTCGGAGCGGTATACGGCTCATTTTTTTCCGTTCAAAAAGCGCTTGAACGCTTCAACGGCGTATCACTTAAATATCAGGAGGCAAGGACTGCATTGGATATAATGCGCCGTGAGATAGGCCGGACCTTGTCAGGGTCAGCATTACATTTAATGATAACGGCAAAGACGTGACGCTGACCGAATATGCAATGCCGATGACAGGAAGGGCAATGTGAGAAGTCAGAAGTCAGAAGTCAGAAGTCAGAATACAGAAGCAACTGCTGAAAAGGGATTTAATTCCCTGACCCTTGCCCCTTGGTACTTGACCCTTAACAAAAAAGGTTCTGCCCTCATCATCGTTCTCTTGATTGTTGCAATCCTTACGGGGTTGGTCGTGGAGTTTGCATACGAGGTCTATATAGGGACATCCGCCTTGTCAAACTGGCAGAACGCGCAGAAGGCATCGCTTCTGTCCAAGTCAGGGCAGACCCTGAGTTTAAATTATATAAAGAATCTTGCTGGACGCTCCTATACCTCCATGAGTGACAGGGACATGGCGGATGAAATAATGCCCTATCAGCTACGTAATGGAGAACAAGGCTCTCTAAAAATAAAAATCATTGATGAAAATTCAAAGTTCAATATCAACGGCATTATTTATCCAAACGGCATGACAAATGAAAACTCACTCTTATCATTGAAAAAACTCTTTGAATATCTTAATATCAATCCGTCCCTTGCGCTCAGCATAGCAGACTGGATGGACCCTGACGCTGAACCGAGGCTTTCAAATTCAGAATATAACGCAAAGAATTTATATCTCTGGAGCATAGACGAACTTAAGCTAATCAGAGGCATGGACCATAAGACCTTTGAACTGATTAAGCCGTTTATAACGGTTTATGGCAGCGGTCTGATAAATATAAATACGGCTGAAGCGCCCGTGCTTACCGCCCTGCATGAGAACATGACAGAAGCGCTTGCGAAAAAAATTCTGGATTACAGGGAAGGCTCGCCGTTTGAAAACAAGGGACAGATAGTAAAGGTATCGGGCATGGAAGGCGTCGGGATACAGATACAGAATTTGATTACAGTAAAAAGCTCAGATTTCAGGATTGTTGCAAGCGCTTCGGTCCATAAAATAATAAGGGATATTGAAAGCGTGATGAACACTTCCGGCGACATTGAGTACTGGAGGGAGCAG
This sequence comes from Nitrospirota bacterium, assembly GCA_016207865.1. GTDB lineage: Bacteria > Nitrospirota > Thermodesulfovibrionia > UBA6902 > DSMQ01 > JACRGX01. Next base: position 1,608 of record JACQZD010000179.1, on the reverse strand, counting down.
TAAGAGTTAAAAGTTAACAGGCTGTTGAAAAACTCTTTTCATGCATTTGGTCGTCATTCCCGTGAAAACGGGAATCCAGTATTTTCAATATGGTCTGGATACCCGCCTTCGCGGGTATGACATTTTTTTAGTAAGAATGAACTTTTTCAACAGCCTGTTAAGAGTTATGAGTTAAAAGCCTGCCTGCCGTAGGCAGGTTAGGAGTTAAGAATTAAAATGCAAAACCAGAAAACATCATGCCGCGAATAGGATTTTTTGACTGGACAGAAGACAGGCTCAGCCTTCATGTCTTTGAGCAAAGAGGCAGCCGCTATGCACATGTAAGCTCCGCATCCGTGACATTAAGCGGACAGTTAACCGCCTCGTCAATTATCTCTCTCGCAAAAGGCAGTTATGAGCGCATATTTCTTAGCGTACCTCAGAAACTTCTATCTGTAAGAGAGCTTAATTTCCCCTTCTCAGATAAAGATAAAATTAAAAATGCCATACCATATGAGCTTGACGGGCTTTTACTTGGAGAGACAGACAACTACTGCATGGACCATCTTACAGCAGGATATTCAGGGGGAGGCAGCAGGGTTTTGGCGGTCTCCATTGAAAAAACACGACTTAAAGAAATAGTCGGCATGTTTTCATCTGTAAACCTTGAGCCTGCGGCAGTTACATCCATTGACATCAGGCTGTCCATGGGGGATGCCGGAATAATTTTTAAAAACGCTTCTTTTGACGAAAATGTCAGACTGAAGGCTGTTATTGATGAGGTTGAAAAACCATCAATCAACCTCAGGCAGGGGGAACTGTCTTATGCAGGCGATGTCAGGCGCCTGAGCAAATCCCTGCGTATGACAACAGCCCTTGCGCTTATCCTTACGGGCGCGCCTGTACTTGATATACTGCTGCAGGTTGCTGAATCCAAAAAAAACATCTCTATTTATGAATTCAATATGGATGAAAAGAACATTTTTTTAAAAGGCGCGGCAGTGTCTTTTGAAGATGTTGATTCTTTTAAAAATACACTCAGGCCCTCATTTTCAGATGTTAAGGTCATGGATTCAAAGACATCGCCTGATAAAAAAATTAATTTCGTAATAACGATGAAGGTAAAGGTTATATAAAAGCTATGTTTAGAAAATTGGCGCTTGCAGACAGGGCTTTATCAAGCATGATGTCTGCAGCCGTCATACTTGCAATATTTGCGCTCACATTATTTTTTTCTGCGCAGGGAATTAAGAAAAAAAACAGCGAACTGAAGGCGCAGATTGAGCAGATGACGGCGCTTAAAGATGATATACGCAAAGTTAATAATGCGGTTAAATCGCAGGAAAGAAAAATGGGCCTCACAAAGGCTGCAGGCGCGGTTTCTGCAATTGAACAAAACCTGAGCAGTCTCGGGCTTAAGGCAAAGACCATTAAACCTGCAGGCATGAAAAATAGAGGAGAATTCAGCGAAGAAGATGCAGAGGTAATAATTGAGGGAGTGGACCTAAATAAGATAGTAAACCTCATTTATAAAATAGAAAATTCAGTTTTGCCTCTGAAGATCAAAACTGCGAATATCAAAACCAATTTTGAAAACCCGGAGAAGTTTATCTTTAATCTAACGATAAC
>JACQZD010000178.1 GCA_016207865.1 Nitrospirota bacterium | reverse complement strand
TTCTAATTCTTCAGGTTGTGTCAGCAGGTGCAGGTTCAGGCTTGCCTTCTTCAGCATCTTCTCCTCTGCAGCTGTGGCTATCATATCTATGTACTCAACAAACGGCGTTCTCGGGCTGACGGCTCCGCCATAACCTGCTGCGGCTGTCTCGGTCCTTTTTGTTCTTGCTCCTTCAGGAATATTTGTCTGGCTGTAGATCAGCAGAAAACCCAAAGCAGCCGCAACAATACTAATTACTAATATTTTTGGTGTCGCTTTTGTAGCCATCTTGTCCTCCTATTACAACAGCAAATTGTTATGTGCTATAATCGGAGTGCAGGATGCGGTTTTCAAACTTACGTATCGTAAGTTTGTCCTTCGCGGGGACCGTGTCCTGCTCCTGCACCTCCGGTTTTCCTGACTAATAAGACCTCGCATCACCTCCTCTTTTTATTTCAGGGAACACTCGCATTCAAACAGCCATCCCTTCAGCAATACAATCAGCGCAGGCAGATAGATAATTGTCATCACTGCGCTAAGCAGCATCATGCTTACAATAAACGCGCCGACTGTAATATACGGAGTAAGCGGAGCAAAAAGCATAACTGAAAATGCCGAGGCAAAAAGCACTGCATTGCGCATTATCCCTTTGCCGGGTCTTGCCGCAGTCCACAATAAAGACTGAGTTATGAGTTCTGAGTCTGGAGTTTGAAGTTCTTTTTCTTCCGAACTCTTAACTCTTAACTCTAAACTCTCAACTATTTTCCGCTTAAATCTGCTTATAAAATGAATTGCAAAGTCAACCGCCATGCCGAGGGAAAGGCATGACAGCACTGAAATCGGCATATCAAAATCCTTTCCGGCAAATCCAACCACTCCGTAAATTAGCAATATTGTGAAAAGCAGCGGCGCATAACCCACAAGCGCCCATTTTACTGAGCGGAAATTAAATATAAGGATAATAAAAACCGCTATCAGGGCGGCAATAAATCCTTTCAGCATATCCCACAGCACCTCATGATTCCAGATGAGATTAAAGTAAGCAATGCCCGCAGGCTTCAGTTCCAGCGATATCGGATGCGCCTTTTTATATTCGTCAGACGCATTAATCACATCCATCATTGCACGCGCATCCCATGTCTTAAGCTGTACCCAGATGTTAGCTTTTCTAAATGAAGGGTCCACTACATTATCCAGATCCGATTGTTTTGCAGACATGCTGAACAAAAATAGATATTGCCCTATGGCCTCCTTTGTATCAGGCACAGCGTCATATTTTGGATCGTCATCATGAAGGACGCGGTTTATCCGTTTGACATAGTCGGCGGCAGAAACTGTCTTTCCAACAACCGGGAGTTTTTCAAGATGCTTCTGGAGCCCTTCTAAATACCGCATGGCCTCAGGTGTTTTGATAAAATCATCTTCATTTGCAACAGCAACTACATAGCCCAATGACGTGCCGCCGAGGGCGCTGTTCATAACCGTATCGGCAACGCGGACCTCGCTGTCTTTCTTAAACCATTCAACCATGTTATTGTTCACTGTTATCTTTGTCAGGCCAAAAATTGCAGCTGCAAAAAGCAGAAGACCGGCAAAGACAGTTATTTTTGGTTTGTGCGCTCCAAATCCGGCAAGTTTTCTTAAGAATTGCGAGGTCCTGCTTACTGCGATATCTTCATCCTCCGATACCTTGCTTATCTTCTCCTCTTTTACAAATGTAAACATGGCCGGTATAAAGCTGAAGCTTAAAATCCTGAGCGCAACTGTGCCGAAGGCCACCACGGCCCCAAAGACCTTGACCGGAATTATTTGCATAAATAAAAGCACGCCAAACCCCGCCGCTGTTGCCATGGCCGTGTATCTAACAGGGCGTCCTACAGCACGCATTGTCTCAATTATTGCGGTTTTTTTATCCTTCTTTTCCTTATAGCGGAAATAAAACTCATTGTAGATGTGTATGCTGTCTGTTGCAATGGCCATCAAAAATACAGGCGCCATGGAGCTCATAATATGAATGGGAAATCCAAATGCAATCAAAAGCCCCATGCTCCAGACAATGCTTATCATGGCATCCATCATCAGCGTAACTGAGAGGAATAAATCCTTGAACATAAGATACCTGACAAGGAGCATAACCCCTCCGGCAATCGGGGCGAAAATCGCCATGAGCTTGAACATCTCTATTCCGAAGGTGTCGCGCGCGACCGGATCTCCGGCAACATAGTATTTTTCATCGCCCTTTTCTTTTTTCAGTATGCCTCTTACTTCATCAGCTATTTTTTTGCCGCTTGCGCCTTTTTCAAGAGGGACGTAAACAGCTGTAGTCTTGCCGTCTTTTGAGATGATGCGGTTGATAAAAAGAGGATTTTCAAAGAGCATTTTTTGCAGATTTTTTATTTCTTCTTCGGTTTCCGGAACAGCGGTCATCAGAGGGGCCACCCTTAAAACGCCTGCCTCCGCAGTCACATTGGTAATTGTCGGGAAGCTGTTTACATCCCTTGAGGCGACGCCTTTTATTTTCATGATCTCATCTGTAATCCTCTGAACCTTCCCGAGCGTATCTTTATTCAGGACTCCTTTTTCATTCACAATGCCGACAACAATCATGTCTTCATAAAGCCCGAAGGTCCTTTCAACATCATCATTCCAGACCCTGACATCAGATGTTTTAGGAAGCATGTTTTTGGGATTGGTGTCTGTCTTTACTTTTGGGAACTGCGTCATAAAGGCAAACGTGATAATGATTGTCAGAAATACAATCAGCCTGGGATGGTTTACTGAAAATTCTACGAGAGAAAATTTTTTCACTTTGTCACCCTCCAATCTTTAAAGGAATAATTAAAATGTTAGAATATTCTAAATTTTGAATATTTCTGTTAAAAAATTATTTGCCGGACAAACTCCTTGCTATCCTGCCGCCCTCTTTATACCTCTCCAGCAGTACCTCCCTCATAAGGCTGCAGGCCTTAATCACCTTTGCATTTGAAACCCTGTAAAAAACATTGTTCCCGCTTCTCCTTGCCAACAGGATGCCCTTCTGCCTCATAACGGCAAGATGCTGGGAAACATTTGCCGGAGTTATACCAAGCACAGCCACAAGCTGACTGACGCTTAATTCCCTGCTTCCGAGGGTGTTAAGGATTTCAATCCTTTTGGAATTCCCCAGTGTCTTGCATATGTCTGCATGTATCTCAAAAATTTTTTTATTCATATCATCTAATAATATCTCAGCACAGGGCTTACTGCCAGAATAAGAATTGAGAATACAAAACATATCTTGCACAGTTTCTTCCTCTTGGCGCGTAAGCCGAAGAATTTGTTTACTGCCTCTTCCTGCGGCGCTGAATCAGGGGAAAACCCTGAAAATAATTCTCTTATCTTTGGATTTATGGAAAATGAGATTATAAAAACATTTACCACCATACCCAGCACAAAGATATGCTTGAGCACAAAAGCCGTAAATACCAGAGAATTAAACTCCTTCAACTGCCCGTGAAATACATAATATGTTAAAGGAAAACCAAAACCCGTGACAAAAAGCAAAACAATAAATGTCATGCAGTATGGTTCCAATCCCTGAATTGTGTCCTCCACAACCTTGTCAAGCTGGTAGAAAAGTTTTTTGCCGAATTGTGCGCGCTGATTAACCAGCCTCAGGTTATAAAACGGCGCGGCCGCGCACCCCACAAGCGCAATGTTATGAAATATGAGCAATACGGTGTAAATAAAATTTTCCATGACCAACCTCCCTATTTAAATAAAACAACTGCCTTGTATGTTGTCATTCCCGCGAAGGCGGGAATCCATGATTTTTAAGATTCTGGTACCCCCGATCAAAATCGGAGGACTACATCTGGATTCCGCATCAAG
>JACQZD010000084.1 GCA_016207865.1 Nitrospirota bacterium | reverse complement strand
GGAACAATTGGGCAGAAAGTTAATTGTTTGCAGTGGTGCGAGGACTCTCCTGCCTCAGTAGTAAGATAAAAAAAGCCATAAGGAGGAAACGCCTGACGGCTTTTTTAAATTCGGGATATGAAATTTAATCAGCTAAAATTAAGGAGTACCATGAAGTATTTAATTTAAGATGTAACATTATGTATAGAAATGCAACAATACAAAAGTGTAAAACATATGAAGCTTTGTTAAGAAGGCAAAGAAGGGGACTGAAAAATAACCGGGATAAATAGGAAAAAGCAAAATATCTTGGCAGGACAAGGGATGAATCCCTTCTAATACAGAAATACAAAAATCCACAGTGGAATTTTATTGCCAATGCCTATTTCAATATTATCTATTGCCAGAAAAGAATTTTTTATGTCTCTTATTTGGGAGAAGTCTTTGTTTTTCCCTCCAATCTCAAAGGTAAGATAAAATAGTTCCTTACTCTAATTCAATTCATGAAAAATTGCTTGACATTAAAAGGTCAAGGCGATTATTATTAGTATATGCTAATAAACTTAAGGAGAGGTAATTGTGAAGGAATCAGCGGAGTTATTTAAACTTCTTTCGGTTGATAAAAGAATAAAGATTATCGAACTGCTAAAGAAGAAACCTATGAGCGTTAATGCTTTAGCCGATGCGTTGGGGATAACACAATCAGCAGTATCCCAGCATTTGAGAGTACTCAAAGGCGCCGGGTTTGTAAAAGACAAAAGGCAAGGATATTGGATTTACTATTCTTTGAATAAAGATACCCTTGGAAAATGTCGTCAAAGACTCAATCGTATTTGCACTTGCGGCTGTTTGGGCGGACAGGTAGGTATGGTGAGAATAAACAAAGAAGCTTCAAAAATAAAATAAGAAGATATTTTTTTGACCTTCCATATTAGTCAGTAAGCACTAACTTAATCAGAAAGGAGGTGAGAACAATGGCAAAGGACAGCAAAGAAACCAAAGAACAGCCTAAAGCAAAGAAGAGCCAAGTTAAGAGCGACTCAAAGAGTTCCTGCAGCTGCGGCTGTATTCCGCCCATGAAGACGAAATAGGCAATTTTCATGAGGGGTAGATTGAACAAAATCAATCTGCCCCTCCTCAATGCGGACAAACGGACAATTTTTTTGATTTATGATAAATTATCTCCGTTATGTCTAATACAAAAACCGCAGGCATAATTATCATCGGCAATGAGATTCTCTCAGGCAAACTGCATGAAGGCAATTCTTTTTTCCTTGCCTCAGAACTGCGGGAGCTTGGAGTAAGCGTAAGACGCATCGCGGTGATTCCTGATGAAATAGAACTTATCGGAAAAGAGGCGTTTGATTTTTCAAAGGCGTATGACTATGTTTTTACCTCAGGCGGCGTGGGACCAACGCATGACGATGTCACAATGGCAGGCATTGCTCACGGCTTTGGCGTAAAACTTACGCCGCACCCTGAGCTTGAAGGTTTTTTGACAAAAAGATACAAGGACATTCTCACTGACGCCATGCTCAAAATTGCCCTGGTGCCTGAGGGAACAGAGGTCATTTCATTTAAAGAGATGCGTTTTCCGGTGGTGGTTTTCAAGAATATATTTATCTTCCCTGGAATCCCGGATTATCTGAAAAATAAATTTTCCCTGATTAAAGAACGGTTCCGCTCAGCGCCGTTTTATCTCAAGCGGATTTTTCTTAATCATACTCATGAATCGCTGATTGCGGATATACTGACGGAAACTGCGCTTGATAACAAAGACGTTGACATAGGCTCTTACCCGATTGAAAACAACCCCGAGCACTGCATAATTGTCACCGTTGAATCCAAGTCTGAGGGCGCATTCAAAAAGACGCTTGCGGCATTAAAGGCAAAACTGCCGGAAGATATAATTGTCAGGGTGGAATAAAATTAAAACTGCAAAAAAAGATTTCACCACAGAGAACACAGAGGCACAGAGTAAAAAACTGAATTCAGCCACAGATTAACACAGAGTAAAGGCCTGGATTCCCGCCTTCGCGGGAATGACAACTTGTTGGAAATAAGAAATTATTTAACCGGACCGTACTGTTTTGAAATGATAATTGATAATTTTGCAATTAAAATTCTCAGTGTCTCCGTGACTCTGTGTTTATAATCTGTGTTCGTCTGTGGCAAAAAATATTAGCCTTTATTTCCCCCCGCTGTACTTATGCACTGCCTCAACCACTGCGACTGCGCTTTCAACAGGAGTCTCAGGCAAAATGCCGTGCCCTAAGTTAAAGATATGCCCGCGCGCGCCTTTTGCTTTTGTTAAAACGTCTTTGACCCGTTCTTGAATTTTTTCCTTTGGCAAAAACAAGGCGCACGGGTCCAGATTGCCTTGAACCGAGATTTTACTGCCGAGGCGTTTAATTGCCGCATCTATGCTTATCCGCCAGTCAATGCCCGCAACATCCGCGCCTGAGTCTTTAATGTCCTCAAGCACGCCGGCGCACTCGCCGACAAAATAAATAATCGGCACCGGCTGTTTCTTTTCCTGAATCTGCCACTTCCTGAGATTCTTGATTATCTCCTTGACATAAGGCAGGGCATAAATTTTAAAATCCGCAGGTGAAAGCGCGCCTCCCCATGAATCAAAAAGCTGAAGCGCCTGCGCGCCTGCCGCTATCTGCCCCTTAAGATATTCAGTAAGCGCCTGCGTGATTTTATCCATGATTGCGGCATAAAGCTTGGGGTTTTGAAACATCATCCTTTTTGTATTCAGGAAATTCTTTGAAGTTCCTCCTTCAATCATGTATGTAGAAGTTGTAAAAGGCGCGCCTGCAAATCCAATCAAAGGAACCCGTCCCGCAAGCTCTCTGCGCAAAATCCTTATGGTCTCCATCACAAAACCCAGGTCGTTCTCAGGGTCAGGTATCCGGAGTTTTTTCAATCCGGCAGAATCTCTTACGGGATTTGAAAACTGGGGACCGATTTTTTCAGAAAATTTAAGCCCGAGGCCCATTGCTTCAACCGGGATGAGTATGTCAGAAAAAAGTATTGCCGCATCAACGCCGAGCGCGTCAATCGGCTGTATTGTCACTTTAGCCGCAAGCTCAGGCGTTTTGCAAAGAGTAAGGAAATCCACCGTCTTTCTTACCTGCTGATATTGCTTTAAATACCGTCCTGCCTGACGCATTATCCAGACAGGAGTGTGCGGGACGCGCTCACCCCGGCATGCCTTTAAAAATATATCGTTCATTTTTCCTCCTGTTTCATTTTCCGTGGAACATATCCGCAGAACGGCTCTTCATCAAGATAATCCCCTGTGACAGCATATGCCCTTGCCCTGCACCCTCCGCACACTGTCACATACTCGCATGAACCGCATCTGCCCTTATATTTTTTAAAGTCCCTCAATTCTTTGAACAGCTCGGAGTTTTCCCATATGTCTTTAAAAGACTGTTTCCTTACATTGCCTGCTGATTTCGGGAAATAACTGCACGGAAGCACATTGCCGTCAACATCAATCAGGGAAATTACCTGCCCTGCAATGCACCCCTTCGCGCCTCCGGTGGAGAATTTAAGCGTCCTGCGCTCAAACTGTTCTCCCTTTTGCTTAGCCTTCTGAAGAATAACCCTGTAATAATGCGGCGCGCAGGTAGGACGCACCAATATATCTTTTTCTTTCTTTTCCATTTCATAATGCCAGTCCAGCAGTTCTTCATAGTCCTCTTTTGAAATCAGCTCGCTCATTATATCCTCGCCCCTGCCGGTAGGAACAATCATGAACATATACCATGCTGTGGCGCCGAGCTCTTTTGCGAGTCTGTAAACTTTGGGAATTTCCCCTTGATTGCGCTTTGTAAAAGAGGAATTTATCAGAAACTGGATGCTGTGCTTTTTGAATAACCCCGCCGCATTTACTACGCCGTCAAAAGCGCCTTTCTGCGACCTGAAATCATCATGAATCTCAGCCGTAGAGCCGTCAAGACTTAGGGATACCATCCTGATGCCTGACGCCTTAATATTCCCGCAGACCGCTTCTGTAACCAGAGTGCCGTTTGTTGCAAGACACATCCTTAATCCCTTTTCAGTGCCGTATTTTGCAATATCAAAAACATCAGACCGCATTAAAGGCTCGCCGCCTGAAAGCACCACAACGGGTTTTGCATAACTTGATATGTCATCAATGATTCTATAGGCTTCTTCCGTAGAAAAATCAGGGTGCTGAGACACTACCATTTCAGATGAAGAACGGCAGTGGACGCACTTAAGATTGCACCTGCGCGTAATCTCCCATGCAATCCATTTTGGCTCAAATTTGGTAATCATTTTTGTATTTTAACATAGAGCAGATGGGTTTATCCCGTTAGAAGCATTGTTTTCAACAGGACTTACATAAATTTTTTGAATACTTCGTTGGACAAAAGGATGCCTTTTCTTGTAAGCCTCAGATGATTGCCTTTAAATGCAAGAAGCCCGGCATCTTCTAATTCTGCTATCTCCTTCCGGTAATATGCCAAAAGGTCTTTGCCATATTTTTGACTAAAAAAGTCTGCATTTATCCCCTCTGTCTGTCTCAGGCCGAGGAATATTGCCTCACTGAGAGCCTGTTCCTTCGTAATCACTTCTGTGTCCTTAACCGGACTTTTATTCGCTGATATGAGTTTTATGTAATCATCAATCCGTTCAGTATTGTGAAGGCGCTTTCCATTAATAAATGAGCTTGCGCCTGTGCCTGCGCCGTAATATTCACCCCTCTGCCAGTAATTCAGATTGTGTCTGCACTGGTAACCGGGCAGGGAGAAATTTGAAATTTCATAATGAATATAGCCCTCAGACGTCAGATAATCTATTGCATAGTTATACATTTCAATTATTTTTTCTTCATCCAAAAATCCCCCCTTGCCCCCCTTTGTCAAAGGGGGGATTGGGGGATTTTTTATGTACTCATAGAGCATAGTCCCTTTTTCTACTGTCAGCTCGTAAGCCGATATGTGCTGAAGCTTAAGACTTACTGCCTTTTTAAGCGTTTTTTCCCAGCCTGCCATACCCTGCCCGGGTATGGCATAGATGAGGTCTATCCCGATATTTTTAAAACCTGCTTCTCCGGCAAGCAGAACCGCACGCTCTGCGTCTTCCGCCGTGTGCAGCCTGCCGAGGCAGGCAAGCGCGTTGTCATCAAAAGACTGAACGCCGATGCTCAATCTGTTAATGCCTGAGGATAAAATCGCTGAGAGTTTTGTTCTGTCAACGGTCCCGGGATTTGCCTCAATCGTTGCCTCATAATTTTTACCCCGCTCTTGTCCCCCCTTATTAAAGGGGGGATGGGGGGATTTAAAATTAAAATGTGCAAAGATATTTGTGATTAAATCAGTCAGGCACTCTGTTGAAAGCGCCGTAGGCGTACCGCCGCCGATGTAAAGGGTTGATGTGCCGGGGAGATGGACGGAGGAGGGGTAAATTGCATCAGAGATATTTTGAATCTCTTTTTTCAGCGCCTCAATATAAGCATCTGCCTTTGCGGGGTTATAGATGCCTGACACAAAATCGCAGTAGATGCATTTTTTTAAGCAAAACGGGATGTGGACATAAAGGGACTGCATGGATAATTTTAACAAAGATCAAGCTAATTCTGTTGTTTTAATGTGATATAATCAGCATCATGGAACCTGTAGTCGGCACCAACCGCAAGGCTTATCACGATTACTTCATAGAGGAGACCTATGAGGCAGGCATCTCGCTTTTAGGCACAGAGGTAAAGTCCCTGCGTGACGGCAAGGCTAATCTTAAGGACAGCTATGTCATAATAAAAAACAACGAGGCTTTTCTGCTTAACTGCCACATAAGCCCCTATACCCACGGCAATATTCTGAACCATGACCCGTTAAGGACAAGGAAACTGCTCCTTCACAAGCAGGAGATACAAAAACTCTGGGGCAAGCTCACTCAAAAAGGGCTTACGCTCATTCCCCTTAAGATGTATTTTAAAAAAGGCAGGGCAAAGGTTGAGATCGGTTTATGCAAGGGCAAGAGGCAGTATGAAAAAAGAGAGGAGATAAAGAAAAAAGAGGCAAAGAGGGAGATAGAAAGGCACTTAAGGCACAACAAATAATTATACCACTAAAATTAATCCCGCTATCATTTTTATCACATAGCCGCAGACCTTAGGCTAAACTTATATATAGTTAACTAATACTCTGAATTTTCAGATATCTGCAAAGCAGACTAAAGTCTGCGACTACTCATCACTCATTACTGATTACGGTATTTTTACGTCTTATCCGTGAGCGCTGCTATGCCCGGCAGGTCTTTGCCCTCAAGAAGCTGAAGCGCTGCGCCCCCGCCTGTTGAGATGAAAGAGATGCTTTCAGGGGAAACCCCTGCCTTGCTTACGGCAAGGTCGGTGTCGCCTCCGCCTACGATTGTAAGGGCATAGGCGTCTGCAACCGAGCGCGCAAGCGCAAAGGTCCCGCGTGAAAAAGCATCTATTTCAAAAACCCCCATGGGTCCATTCCATAATATGGTCTTTGCATTGCCGAGCGCCTCTGAAAAAAGCCTGACTGAGGCAGGTCCGATATCAAGCGCCCGCCAGCCTTTGGGTATTTCCTGAACAGGGACGATCTTTGTTTCAGCGCCCGGCTCAACGCTCTGGGCAATAACGCTGTCTACCGGCAGGTAAAACTTTACGCCCTTGGCCGTGAGTTTTTCTTTTATCTTGTTTGCAAGGTCCAGCATTTCATCTTCAACAAGCGAGTCTCCGACTCAATATCCCATGGCCTTTAAAAAAGTGTATGCCATGCCGCCGCCTATTATTACTTTATCCACCTTGCTCTCAAGGTTTCCGAGCACCCCGATTTTCCCTGATACCTTTGCGCCGCCCAGAAGAGCCACGAACGGCCTGACCGGTGAATTTACAACACCCTGCAGGTATTCAATCTCTTTGCGTAAAAGGAAGCCTGCGGCAGAGGGAAGGAATTTTGTTATGCCGACGGTTGAGGCATGACTCCTGTGCGCCGCTCCGAATGCGTCATTTATGTAATAATCCGCAAGACCTGCCAGTTTTTTGCTGAAGGCCTCGTCATTTTTTTCTTCTTCAGGATGAAATCTCAGGTTTTCAAGGAGTATGATGTCGCCTTCCTTCATATTTTTTACAGCTTCCTCAACCTCAGGTCCCATGCAGTCCGGCAAAAAAACAACCTCTTTTTTTATAAGACGCTGAAGCCTCTTGGCAACAGGCGCAAGGCTATACCGCTTATCCACCTTGCCCTTGGGCCTTCCGAGATGAGAGGTAAGGATTAATTTAGCGCCTTCATCAATCGCGTAATTTATTGTTGGTATGGTTGAGCGTATTCTCCTGTCATCCGTGATATTGAGGTCTTCGTCAAGAGGCACATTAAAATCTGCGCGGATGAAAAGCCGCTTCCCTTTAATACTCAAGTCTGCGAGGGTAAGCTTGTTTAAAACTCCCTTTATCGGCTCTGAATGGTTAGTCTTCATCACTTTTTGCCTGCCATGTAGAGGATTAAATCTTTGATGCGGCTGCTGTATCCCCATTCATTGTCATACCATGAAAGGACCTTGACCATCTGTCCTTCAAGGACTTTTGTAAGCGCTGCGTCAACTATGGATGAATGAGGATTTCCATTAAAATCAATTGATACAAGCGGCTCGTCGCAATACTGCAAAATTCCCTTAAGCGCGCCTTCGGCAGCTTCTTTCAGGGCGGCGTTTACGGTTTCTGCGGTGGCCGGTTTTTCAACCTCGGCAACGAGGTCCACCACAGAGACATTGGGCGCAGGCACCCTGATGGCCATGCCGTCAAGTTTTCCTTTTAATGCAGGCAGTACAAGCCCGACTGCCTTTGCCGCGCCTGTTGTTGTAGGTATCATTGAGACTGCGGCAGCCCTGGCCCTTCTTAAGTCTTTGTGCGGAAAGTCCAGGATTCTCTGGTCATTGGTGTACGAATGTATGGTGGTCATCAATCCGCGTTTGATTGTGAATTTCTGATGAATTACCTTTGCCATCGGGGCCAGGCAGTTTGTCGTGCATGAGGCATTGGAGATAATCTTGTGTTTTTTGACATCAAGCGTTTCTTCATTGACGCCCATGCAGACGGTTGCATCAGGGTCTTTTGCAGGCGCTGATATGATTACCCATCCGGCTCCTGCCGCCAAATGCTTAGAGGTGCTGTCCTTATCCACAAACCTGCCGGTTGATTCAAGAACTACATCAACCTTCATATCCTTCCACGGAAGCTGTGCCGGGTCGCTGATTGCAGTAACCTTTATCTCCTTTCCGTTTACGGCAATGCTGTTATCCTTTACTTTTATGTCAGCTTTGCAGATACCATGGATAGAGTCGTATTTGAGAAGGTGCGCCAGCGTCTTTGCGTCAGTGAGGTCGTTAATGCATACAATATCAATTCCGTTTTCCCCGAGACAGGTCCTTAGAAAATTCCTTCCAATCCTCCCAAAACCGTTAATGCCAACACGTATTGCCATAAAACCCCCTTTAGATAATTAAAAGTTAAAAATTTTTGTTCTATATTTCCATCAGTTCTTTTTCTTTATGGGACATGATTTCATCAATTCTTTTTATATAACCATCAGTAATTTTCTGTATCTCCTCTGTTGATTTTTTGACGTCATCTTCGCTTATGTGCTTTTCCTTCTGTAGTTTTTTCATTTCATCGTTGCCGTCACGGCGGATGTTTCTTACGGCAACCCTTGCCTCCTCAGCCCTTTTGTGCACATGCTTGATAATCTGCTGCCTGCGCTCCTCTGTAAGCGGAGGGATTGGGACGCGGACTGTCTTTCCGTCATTGGCCGGATTTAAGCCGAGGTCTGATTTTTGTATGGCTTTCTCAATTTCAGGTATTAACTTGGGCTCCCACGGCTGAATGGTAATCAGCCTGCTTTCTGGCACTGCTAAGGTTGCGACCTGATTAAGAGGCGTAGGCGTCCCGTAGTAATCAACTGTCAGCCCGTCTAATATTGAAAGCGACGCCCTGCCGGTCCTTATGCTTGCGAGGTCTTTTTTAAGCGCCTCAAGCGTCTTTTCCATCTTTTCGGTAAGTCTTTTCTTTACTTCTGCCTGCATGGGAATTTCACCCCCTCAATGAGTTATCAACTGATCAATGTCCCGATTTTTTTGCCTTCCAGGATTTTTTTGATATTGCCCTTTTCTCTCAGGCTGAATACGATTATCGGGAGTTTATTGTCCATACACAGGGAAATTGCCGTGGAATCCATAACGTGGAGTCCTTTTTTAAGTACGTCAATATATTTAATCTCTGGAAATTTTTTAGCCTTCCGGTCTTTCATCGGGTCACTGCTGTAAACGCCGTCCACTTTTGTAGCCTTGAAAATAACCTGTGCGCCGATTTCCATGGCCCTCAATGCCGCCGCGGTGTCAGTGGTAAAATACGGATTGCCCGTGCCGCCGGCAAAAATAACTACCCTGCCTTTTTCAAGATGCCGTACTGCTTTTCTTCTGATATAAGGCTCCGCAAGCTCCTGCATCTCTATTGCCGATTGCACCCTTGTGGCCACGCCGATGCGTTCAAGGGCGTGCTGAAGCGCAAGGGCATTAAGCACAGTAGCCAGCATGCCCATATAATCCGCAGAAGCCCTTTCCATTCCTTCGGCGCTTGCCTCAAGCCCCCTGAAAATATTACCGCCGCCTATGACAACAGCGACCTGCACCCCGCGGGAAGCGACTGCCTTGAGTTCGCCTGCTATGGAGCTGATGACCATGTGGTCAATTCCATAATTCTTACTGCCCATAAAGGCCTCGCCGCTTAGCTTCAGTAGAACGCGTTTGTATTTAGTTTTTGCCATGCCCTAACATTTCTCGCCGAGCTGAAATCTTACAAATCTTTTAATGACAATATTTTCACCGAGTTTTGCTATTTTATCCAGAACTATGTCTTTGACTTTTTTCTTCTGCCCGGGGTCTTTTACAAAGACCTGCTCCATCAGGCAGGTATCTGAATAAAATTTTTCCAGCTTGCCCTCTACGATTTTTTCAACAATCGGGGCAGGCTTCCCTGTTATCTGACAGGCGTATATTTCTTTTTCTTTTGCTATAACATCAGCGGGAATATCCTCCCTTTTCAGATACGGCGGGTTTGCGGCGGCAATATGCATAGCCACGTCCTTGGTCAACTGCCTGAAATCATCAGTCTTTGCGACAAAATCAGTTTCACAGTTTATCTCTACCATGACTCCGAGTTTATCCATATGAATATAGGAGCCGATAAGCCCCTCTGAGGCCTCCCTGCTTGCTTTTTTTGCGGCTGTGGCAAGCCCTTTTTGCCTAAGCACATCCAGCGCTTTCTCAATGCTGCCTCCTGTTTCAGTAAGCGCCCTCTTGCAGTCCATAAGTCCTGCCCCTGTCTGCTCTCTAAGTTCTTTTACGACATTGGCGTCTATACTCATACTGCCGCTTCCTCCTTATTTTCTTCTGTTATCTTTTTCTGTAGGGCCTCTTTTTCGGAAGCTTCAGTAAGTGTCTTATCAAGGATGCTCTTTCCTTCAAGGGATGCATCGGCAATTTTGGCGGTAATGAGCTTTATGGACCTTATTGCGTCGTCATTGCCCGGTATGGGATAGTCTATTTCATCAGGGTCGCAGTTAGTGTCCACAATGGCGACCACGGGGATTGAAAGCCTCTTTGCCTCGGCAACGGCAATCCTTTCTTTTTTAGGGTCCACGATAAAAAGCGCGCCGGGCAGGGCGTTCATCTCCTTTACCCCGCGCAAGTTTTTTTCAAGACGCAGCCTTTCAGTCTCAAGTTTGGCAACTTCCTTTTTGGTCAGAAATTTGTACGTGCCGTCTTCCTTCATCTTCTCAATCTTTTTCAG